>JANXTP010000235.1 GCA_025352345.1 Burkholderiales bacterium
CCCCGCGCCCTGCTGCGCCCCTTCACGCCCATCCACCCCCCCCGGAGATTCCTCATGAGCAAGTCCCCCGTTCGCGTTGCCGTCACCGGCGCTGCAGGCCAGATCGGCTACGCCTTGCTGTTTCGCATCGCCTCTGGAGAAATGCTCGGCAAGGACCAGCCAGTGATCCTGCAGCTGCTGGAGATCCCCGACGAAAAGGCCCAGAACGCGCTGAAGGGCGTGATCATGGAACTCGACGACTGCGCGTTCCCGCTGCTGATCGGCATCGAAGCGCACAGCGACCCGGTCGCCGCCTTCAAGAACACCGACTACGCGCTGCTGGTCGGCGCCCGCCCGCGCGGCCCGGGCATGGAGCGCTCCGACCTGCTGGCCGCAAACGCGCAAATTTTCACCGCTCAGGGCAAGGCGCTGAACGCCTCGGCCTCGCGCAACGTCAAGGTGCTGGTGGTCGGCAACCCGGCCAACACCAACGCCTACATCGCGATGAAGAGCGCGCCCGATCTGCCGGCGAAGAACTTCACCGCGATGCTGCGCCTGGACCACAACCGTGCCGCCTCGCAGATCGCTGCCAAGACCGGCAAGCCGGTATCGAGCATCGAGAAGCTGGCCGTCTGGGGCAACCACTCGCCGACGATGTACGCCGACTACCGCTTCGCCACCATCGATGGGAAGCCGGTCAAGGCGCTGATCAACGACGACGTGTGGAACAAGGACACCTTCCTGCCCACCGTGGGCAAGCGCGGCGCGGCCATCATCGCTGCCCGCGGCGTGTCGTCGGCCGCTTCGGCTGCCAACGCCGCCATCGACCACATGCGCGACTGGGCACTGGGCACCCAGGGCAAGTGGGTCACGATGGGTGTGGCGTCGAACGGCGAATACGGCATTCCGAAGGGCGTGATGTTCGGCTACCCGGTGACGACTGCCGGCGGTGAATACAAGATCGTCGAAGGCCTGGAGATAGACGCCTTTAGCCAGGAACGCATCAACATCACGCTGAAGGAACTGACCGACGAGCAGGACGGCGTCAAGCACCTGCTTTGATCCCGGCTCTTCCTTGCGACATGCGCACCGCGCAGAAAGCCGGCCACCACTGCGGAGGCCGGCTTTTTTCATGCGACGCGCCCTTTCATCGATCACCCTGAGATTGCGAATCCCTCCCATGGCACCGTTGTCCTCCCTGCTCACCGGCCTGAGCCTGGCCGCACTGCTTGTCACGCCGGCTGCCTTCGCTGCCGATGCAGCCCAGACCACGCCGCAGCCCGCCCGCAAGCCGGCCAAGGTCGCGGCCAGGCCCAAAGCCGCCGCTGCGCCCGTGGAACTGGTGCCGGAACCCGCGACGCCAGAACAGGTCAGCGCCTCAGAGCGCGTCTACTACGGCGAATACGACTGCGACTTCAAGCAGGTCATCCAGATCATCGCCAGCGAGCGCCACCCCTCGTACGTCGAACTGCGTTTCGCGAAGAACAGCTACCTGATGAAGCCCGTGCTGTCATCGACCGGAGCCGTGCGCCTCGAGGACGTGAAGGGCCAGACGCTGATGATCCAGATCGCCAGCAAGTCGATGCTGATGAATGTGAAAACCGGTGTCCGCCTCGTCGACGCCTGCGTCAGCCCCAGCCAGCGCATCGCCATCGACGCTGCGAAGGCCGCCGCGTCGACAGGCGGCGCCCTGCTAACGACGCCCCGCCCCTGATTCGCCCGACCGTGGTGCGCTGGCCTTGGCCAGCGTTTGCCGCAGGGCACACCACTTGCATTCCCATCGACTTCCCAAAGGAACACCAACATGCTTGAAGCCTACCGTCTCCACGTCGCCGAGCGCGCCGCCCTGGGCATCCCGCCGCTGCCACTGTCTGCCGCGCAGACCAGCCAGCTGATCGAGCTGCTGAAGGCGCCGCCGGCTGGCGAGGAGAAGGTGCTGGTCGATCTGATCACTCACCGCGTGCCGGCTGGTGTCGACGACGCGGCCCGCGTCAAGGCCAGCTACTTGGCGGCCGTCGCCCATGGCACCGAGCAATGCGAGCTGATCAGCCCCACAACCGCGACCCAGCTGCTCGGCACGATGCTGGGCGGCTACAACATCAGCCCGCTGATCGACCTGCTCGACAGCCCCACGGTGGGCGCCGTCGCTGCGACCGGCCTGAAGAAAACGCTGCTGATGTTCGACCAGTTCCACGACGTGAAAGACAAGGCCGACCAGGGCAACACCCACGCCAAGGCCGTGCTGCAGAGCTGGGCCGATGCCGAGTGGTTCACCTCGCGGCCTGAAGTGCCGAAGAGCATCACCGTCGCGGTCTTCAAGGTGGCCGGCGAGATCAACACCGACGACCTGTCGCCCGCGCCCGATGCCTGGAGCCGTCCCGACATCCCGATGCACGCACTGGCGATGCACAAGAACCCACGCCCCGGCATCGTGCCGGAAGAAGAAGGCAAACGCGGCCCGGTCGGCTTCATCGAAGACATGCGCGAGAAATGTGAAAAAGCAGGTCACCTGGTGGCTTATGTGGGCGACGTGGTCGGCACCGGTTCCAGCCGCAAGTCGGCCACCAACTCGGTGCTGTGGTTCACCGGTGAAGACATCCCCTTCGTGCCGAACAAGCGCTTCGGTGGTGTGTGCCTGGGCGCCAAGATCGCGCCGATTTTCTACAACACGATGGAAGACTCGGGCGCGCTGCCGATCGAGCTCGACGTGAGCCAGATGCACATGGGCGACGTCGTCGAACTGCGTCCCTATGAAGGCAGGGCGCTAAAGGACGGCAAGGTCATCGCCGAATTCAAGGTGAAAAGCGAGGTGCTGTTCGACGAAGTGCGCGCCGGTGGCCGCATCCCGCTGATCATCGGCCGCGGCCTGACCGCCAAGGCGCGCGAGGCGCTGGGCCTGCCGGTGAGCACGCTGTTTCGCCTGCCGCAGAACCCGGCCGACACCAAGAAGGGGTTCAGCCTCGGCCAGAAAATGGTCGGCAAGGCCTGCGGCCTGCCCATCGTCAACGGCCAGCAGCAAGGCGTGCGCCCCGGCACCTACTGCGAGCCGCGCATGACCTCGGTGGGCTCGCAAGACACCACCGGCCCGATGACCCGTGACGAATTGAAGGACCTGGCCTGCCTGGGCTTCAGTGCCGACCTCGTGATGCAGAGCTTCTGCCACACCGCGGCCTACCCGAAGCCGGTCGACGTGAAGATGCACCACGAGCTGCCCAACTTCATCAGCCACCGGGGCGGCATTGCGCTGCGCCCAGGCGACGGCGTGATCCACAGTTGGTTGAACCGTCTGTTGCTGCCCGACACGGTAGGCACCGGCGGCGACAGCCACACCCGCTTCCCGATCGGCATCAGCTTCCCCGCAGGCTCGGGTCTGGTGGCGTTTGCGGCCGCCACTGGCGTGATGCCGCTCGACATGCCGGAGAGCGTGCTGGTGCGCTTCAAGGGCACGATGGCCGATGTGATGAAGCGCGGCGTGACCTTGCGCGACCTGGTCAACGCGATCCCGCTGTATGCCATCAAGGCCGGGCTGTTGACGGTGGAGAAAAAGGGCAAGAAAAACATCTTCAGCGGCCGCATCCTCGAGATTGAAGGCCTGCCTGATCTGAAGGTGGAGCAAGCCTTCGAGCTGAGCGACGCCTCGGCCGAGCGCAGCGCTGCGGGCTGCACGGTGCACCTGAACAAGGAGCCCATCATCGAGTACATCAACAGCAACATCACGCTGATGAAGTGGATGATTGCCGAAGGCTATGCCGACGCCCGCACGCTGGCCCGCCGCATCGCCGCGCAGGAAGCCTGGCTGGCCGATCCGCAGTTGCTCAAGGGCGATGCCGATGCCGACTACGCCGCCGTGATCGACATCGATCTGGCCGACATCATCGAGCCCATCGTCGCCTGCCCGAACGACCCGGACGACGTGAAAACCTTGAGCGAAGTGGCTGGTGCCGTGATCGACGAGGTGTTCATCGGCAGCTGCATGACCAACATCGGCCACTTCCGCGCGGCCAGCAAGCTGCTGGAGAACAAGCGCGACATCCCCGTCAAGCTGTGGGTCGCGCCACCGACCAAGATGGACGCCAAAAAGCTCAGTGACGAAGGCCACTACGGCGTGCTGGGCAGCGCCGGCGCGCGCATGGAAATGCCGGGCTGCAGCCTGTGCATGGGCAACCAGGCGCAGGTGAAAGAGGGCGCGACGGTGTTCTCCACCAGCACCCGCAACTTCCCGAACCGGCTGGGCAAAAACAGCAACGTCTACCTCGGCTCGGCCGAGCTGGCCGCCATCTGCTCGAAGCTCGGCCGCATCCCGACCCGCGAGGAGTACCTGAAGGACATGGGCGTGCTGACCGCCGCCAGCGACACCGTCTACCAGTACCTGAACTTCGACAAGATCGAGGAGTTCACTGAGGCAGCGGAGAAGGTGCCGGCGTCGGTTTGATGCGCTGTTGACCAACGAAATGGTCCGCTTCGTGCGGGCCATTTTTGTTTCTGCACTCTCGCAGTAGCTGCTGCCCTGGCTGTTCAGCACCAGGAAAGAGAAATCAACCCTTCGTCGCGACCCGCTCTGCCAGCCACACCTTGATCAGCGACTGGTACGGGACATCGCGCTTGTTCGCCTCAACGCGCAGTGCATCCAGCAGGCTGGCGGGCAGACGCAGGGAGATCGACTTCGACGTGGGTTTCAGATTGGGCAGGCGCACGCGCTCGGCCTTAGACCAATCGACATGCCGCGTGGAGTCGGTACGCTCCCAGAACTCGCGCTCGTGAAGTTCTGATCGGAAATTTGGCGTCTGCGCGAGCGTTCCTGCCGCTGCTTTCGCGGTTGACCTCGCTGCGGCTTTCGTCACCGCGCGAGCGAGATCAGGGCTGGACTTGTTCATAAATGATCCTTTCCTTGCGGTGCATGTCCCGCGCCGAAATGACGCGCAACGCCTTGTCCGCGCCGCGCAACGTGAAGGTGAGGTGCAACGTTCGACCTTGATCGGTCCTGCCCAGCGCGTGCCATCGAGGCTCTTGCTCCGAATGCTTTTGATCGACAAGTACAAACAGCGGCTCATTGAAGAACACCTGCTCGGCTTCGGGCTGCGTCACGCCATGCTTGGCGTGGCTCTTGCGCTGATTGCCGTCGTCCCAGTCGAACCGAACAACTTGGGCAAGTACGTTCATTTATGTATATTATAAAAATATACAGGAACGGTCAATCCAGCGCGTGATGCCCATTGACTCGGCATGCCGAGGCTTCTGTCCGGTTCAGGGATGTTTGACGTTCAACAACGCCACCAACCCCGCCTCATCCAGCACCGCAAGGCCCAGCTCGTTGGCCTTGTCCAGCTTGCTGCCGGCCTCCGTTCCGGCCACGACATAGCTCGTCTTCTTCGACACCGAGCCGGTCACCTTGCCACCAGCGGCTTCGATCAACTCCTTGGCCGCATCGCGCGTCAGTGTGGACAAGGTGCCGGTCAGCACGAAGGTCTTGCCGGTGACGCCTGCGATGCCGGCTGCGTCGGGGGCGGTCACTGCCACGCCTTCGGTTTCTTCCCACGCGATGCCGACGGCGCGCAACTGTTCGACGATCTCGCGGTGGTGCGGCTGGTCGAAGAAGCTGCGCACGCTGAGTGCCACCACCGGGCCGACGTCGTTGACTTCCAGAAGCTGCGCCTCGGTGGCGTTGATGATGCGGTCGAGTTGTCCGAAATGCCGCGCCAGGTCCTTCGCGGTGGTCTCGCCGATGTGGCGGATACCCAGCGCGTACAGGAAGCGGCCCAGCGTCGTGCGCTTGCTGGCTTGCAGCCCGGCCAGCAGATTGGCGGCGCTCTTGTCGCCCATGCGGTCCAGTGCGCACAGCTCGGCCAGACCCAGCGTGTACAGATCGGGCAGGGTGCGGATCAGACCACCATCGACGAGCTGATCGACCAGCTTGTCGCCCAGGCCTTCGATGTCCATCGCGCGGCGGCCGGCGAAATGCAAGATCGCTTCCTTGCGCTGCGCCGGGCAGGTCAGGCCGCCGGTGCAGCGCCAATCGACCTCGCCCTCCTCGCGGCCGATCGGGCTGCCGCACACGGGGCAGGCCCCACCGAGTCGTTGGTAAAGATCGAACGGCTCGCCGCGCGCAGCT
>JANXTP010000116.1 GCA_025352345.1 Burkholderiales bacterium
CGCGCGCCTCGTGAGAGGCGCGCGACGGGGCGGGGGGGTGGGGTTCGTCTCAGTAAGTAGGTTTCAATCCACGCGCGCCTCGTGAGAGGCGCGCGACATATCCCCGTTTCGCGGCGAAACGTGCAGAAACTGTTTCAATCCACGCGCGCCTCGTGAGAGGCGCGCGACGCCACTTGTGCAACTTGCTAAATTCACACCACAAATCGCTTGTCTTCCGCGAAGCTGTGGGCGACTACCGACTGGAATGGCAATGGTCTGCGGTGAGCACATCACTTTGTCAGCTGCAGCAAGCACTTGGGTGGAGCGCGAACCTGCGCAGCCGTTATCGGTCACTCAGGGTTCGCGCATTCATCATAAAACCAGCGGGCCGTCGAAGTCCGTGGCTTTGAATTTTCCGTACTCGCGCACTTCGCAGCCGCGCGTTTCGGCCATGCGGTACAGGCGCAGGCAATCTTGCTCCAGGTTGATTTCGGCCAGCAGCTTGCGTTCCAGCGTTTCCAGCTCGGCCAGCGTCACCTGGCATTCAAACACTGACTTCTGCACGCGCTGTCCCGTGCCTTCGCACACCTTGGCAACGCGGCGCAGGCGGCGCCTGCCTTCGCGGGTTTCGGTGTTGACGTCGTAGCAAACGATCACCAGCATGGCAGTGCGCGTTGCGCGCCTACTTGACTGCAAACGGCAGATAGGCTGGTGCTTCGCCGCGCACATGGCGCGCCAGCAAACGGGCCTGCACCAGCGGCACGACGCCCAGCGGCAGGCTCTCGGCCAGCAACGGATGAGTCAGCAACTCCTGCTTGCGCTCTTGATAGGCCACCACCACGGCCTTGCGTGCATCGCCCTCCAGGCTGACTGCGCCGCCTTCGCGCAGCGCAAAGTCGGTGGCACGCAATTGGCCGCGATTGACCAAGGTCAGCGCCAACCGATCGGCCAGCGGGCGAAATTCTTCCACCAGGTCCAGCGCCAGTGCAGCGCGGCCGGGGCGCACTGCGTGCAGGAATCCGAGTTGCGGGTCGAGTCCGGCGGCTTCACAGGCCGAGCGGCAATCGTTCATCCACATCGCGTACAGAAACGAGAGCAGCGCGTTCATGCGGTCGCGCGGCGGCCTGCGGCTGCGGCCGTCCATGCTGAAGTCGGCCCGCAGGTCGGCCCGCACGACCCAGTTGATGGCCGCAAAGTAGGTGCGCGCCGCTTCGCCTTCCACGCCGCGCAACACATCCAGCGTGCTGGCTTGCGGCAAGGCACGCAGGCTGGCGGCGAGGTCCTGCGCAGCGCGGGTCAACAGGGCTTCTTCGTCTGGCAGCTTCGCTTCGCGCGCGCCACGCAGCAGCACCTGCCGCTGGTTTTTCAGCTTGCCGGCCACCACCGCGCGGGCCAATTCGAGCGTGAAGGCAGCGTTGTCGACGGCGCGATGCTGCGCTTGCCGCAGCAAAACATTGCCCGACACCGCGCCCTCCAGGCGTGCCTTGAAGCGGCCGTTGGCATCCAGCAGCACCAGTGCGATGGCGGCATCGGCCAACCGGTGCATCAGCGGTGCGCTCAGGTTCACGTGCCCGAAGCACACCACCGCCTGCAAGTGGTGCAGCGGCACCCGCAGCTTGGTTTCGTCGTCGACCTGAACGCGCAAGGTGTCGTTGTCGAGACGCAGATAACTGTCGGGCAGCGTGACGTAGAGCGTGTTGAGCAGTTGCATTAACAGTCACCTTCGAGTGCGTCAGGCGTCGGGGTCGAACAAAGCGTTGTGCACCGAACTTTCCCGCAAGCGGGCCACGGTTTCGGGTTGACAGCGATCGCGCAGCGAACAGCCCTTGCAGCGCCGCACTTCAGGCGTGGGCAAGGGCAGCACGCCGCTGGCATGCATGGCGCGCACCTCCGACGCGATGTGCAAAACCTGCGCACGCAAGGCATCGCTGATATGCACCACCCGGCGGCGCTTGGAGCTGGCGTAGTACAGCGCGCCTTCCTGCACTGCGCGCCCTGTCATCTCTTCCAAACACATGGCTTGGGCGGCCAGTTGCACATCGTCGCAAGCGGCGATGTCGGTCGCCTTGTTGCGCGAACCGTGCTTGTATTCCACCGGGTAGGGCGTGCCATCGGGCTCGAACTCGACCACGTCGGCCTTGCCGATCAGCCCGAGGGCATCGCTCCACAAGGGTAGCGCGCGCTCGACCCGCAGCCCAGCGCGCACTTCAACGCCTGGCTGGTCTGCCTTGCTGTGAACCGCCTGCCCACGGAGCGTGTGCAGGTTGTCGTCAAACGCCTGCTCGAGGTGAATCAACCCGCACTGGCGCGGGCAGTACGCCCAGTGTTGCAGGGCGGACAAGGGCAGGGGGTCAAGATCGTTCATGGACGGATGCTCCTGCGCTCACCGAACTAAACTCCCGATCACGTCGTCAGGAGTAGACGCCATGACCCTGCCCATCCAGGACATCGAAGCTGAGGCATTGCGATTGCCCCCGCAGAGCGCGGGCGCCTCGTTGATCGCTTGATGCAAAGCCTCGAACCCGAGCTTGAGGACACGCCAGAGAACATCGCCAAAGCGTGGGACGAAGAAATCGCCCGCCGAATCGACGAGATGGATGCCGGGCTCACCCAATCGATTCCTTACGAGCAGGTGCGCGCCGGGTTGCGAGCGAGGATCGACGCGGCCCGCGAACGGTGAATGTTGAGGTTGAACCCGCTGCCAGTGCCGAGGTGGCGGAGGCGGTGGCGTGATACCTTGATGTGGCTGGGCCGGCCGTTGCCGACGCGTTCGAGCGTGAGTTCGACACAGCGATCCAGTTGCTGCTGCGCTATCCAAAGCTTGGGTCTCCTGGCAAGCGCTCAAGCCGCAAGTTGCGGTTGAGCGCCTTCCCCTACACCGTGCATTACCGGGTCGATGGCGGGTTGATCCGAATCGTGGCGGTGGCGAACCAACGGCGCAAACCGGGGTATTGGCAAGGTCGGTAGTCGCGTCGTCAACCAAGCGTGCGAACCAACGTGACGCCACGGGGCATATCGGTTTCGTTGATCGACACGGCGTAATCAGCGTAGTCGCGGGCGACTGTCTTTGCGTCAGAAGCCATCGACGATCTCCGGGGACAACCCATCTAGGCTGCCACCGCTGATTGAACCGTCCGCGTCCACGGTGATCGAGCGGTGCACCTTGGCCGACGAGTGCTGTCCCGACTTGCAGTTGTGCTGCCACCAAATCACCTTCAGTACCTCCATGCTGCCGTCGGGCCGGGCTGACGAGGCATCGTTCTGGAACAACTTGGGCAAGATGGCTTTCAACACTTCGGCATCAGCGTCAGTGAATCCCGTTCTCTCTGCGAGTTGCGGATTGATGCTCCCGAACGTGACGTAGACGCCGCGATCAACGCGGTGCTTCATGCCCATCTGATCAGACTGTCGCTTTTCGCCGTCGCCTTCCAGGCTGGTGCTCTTCACGATCTGTGTGCTTTCAATGTCGATGCGTTCAATGCTGAATGCCGACTGAATGGTGACAGGCCCACGCACCGGGATTGAGACGCCATCAGAGTCCTGCTCGCTCGCGGTGTCTGCGTCTTCTCCTTTGCCTTTGCCCTTGCCCTTCTTGGCTTTGAATGGGAACACCTGCCCGAAGGCTCGTACGTCGAACCATTCCGCGCAGGCCACCTTGACTGCGCTTTCTCTGCTTTTCATGACCTCTGCCGTGAGTACCTTCTCGGCGCGGACGCGCAGGTTCTTGGCGTCATCGACACGACGCTCGTCCGATTGAACAAAGATGGCCTGCCCGACACGCAACGAGACGTCCAGCGCTTCGAACCTGTCGAGGAGCCGATCACGCGCCTTGCGCTTCAAGCAAACATCGGTGACCTCGCCGTGTCCTGCAAAGTCGATGCGTGGGCGGTTGCCGTTCAGGGGGTCGCCATTCGGATTTGCTTTGGTGACGCGGAAGACGACAGCGAAGTCGATTTTGTATTTCAGAGTGGTCATGATGGGTTCCAGGGTTACTCGTCGTTGTCGGGAAGGTCGCTGTCGGTGTTTGCGCTTTCGCCATTCGGTTTGTGTGGTCGTAAGTCCTGGCGTTGGCAGTGGTAGCCGAGCAGAAACTCACCGGTCAGCGGCCCGTCGTTTACAAAGTCATCGGCTTTGAACTTCGCCATGGTGTCGTCGAGCAATTGCTCGCGCTTGTACAGCAGCGCACCGCGTTGAGAACGAAGGCGCGTCTTGTAGGGAGCCAACGCGACCTCGATGGTTCTCCAGGTCGAAAACGGCCTGTCTGCGAAGCGCTGCATCAGTCTCGCTGCGCCGGTGTCACGCTTTTCGTCCGCGACCAGGAGGGCCGATCTTTCGATGTTCTCCGCGATGGCGAGCAAGCGGCCATACAAATAGTCGCGTGTGGTTCGATCCGGCTCGAGTGACATTTGGTAGTTCCTTTCTGTGTGATAACCCTTGAACAGCGCGCAGGCGACGCCCAGGCACTTCTCCCATACCCAGTGTTCGTCGGGCTTGAACGCCGTGCGGTTGCTTGCGCGACGTGACGTTGCCAGAACAAGGTCATGTGGAATTGCCTGCCCGTCAACGATGCAGGGGAGCAGTCGCTCGATGGTGGACTTGAGGAGCCTGTCATCCACCCGCCTCCCGAATGCGGCTTCGACGATGTCTTTGGGTGCCGGTGCACCGACGAATTGGCTGTCCTTGCCGAAGTTCTGGTGCCACGCTACCTGCGTGTGCCACGCTTCAATTCGGCGCAGGAACTCGGAGCCCTTCAGCTCGCGGTAATACGAGATGGCCATCCGACCTTGCATGCCGCTCGTGGAGTCCAGCGCCATGACAACAATGTCGGCGCCCGGGTCGAGCTTCGAGCCGTAGCCCGCCAACGATCGTTTCAGCCGCAGGGCAAAGGCTTGGGCTGTGTCAGCCGGCACCATGTCGGCCGTGAGACTGAGGGCTGTCGTGAGCCGCAGCGAGTCCATGAACGGGTCAGGAAGGTCTTCACCGCCGACAGACCAACTGACAACGACTTGGTCTGCATGGCGGTAGCTTTGGCGACGAATGAGCCAACCCAAGGCAATGTGCGCCTTTTGCGTGACATCAAACCCTACCGAGAGCGCTTCATCTGCGTCATGGAAGCGCCCGCGAAACGTGTAGCCACTTGTGTCGTTCGAAGACAGCAGCTTGGCTTTGTCGGCAGCGTTTCGCAGCTTCGCAGGATGCTGACTGGCTATCAGTGACTCCGGCAAACCTGTGACTGCACAGGTCGCGCGCCGGGTCTGTTGACCGGCGTAGAAGGCTTCCCATGCGAGGTGCAGCGAACGGTCGGTCCAAGTGTCCGTCGCGGGCTCGCCGGGTGTCGTTTCCACAACCCACCGAACCAATGCGTCGCCTTGGTCCTTGATCTTCTCGTCGCCGTCTTTCTTGGCGGTGAGTTGCTTGAAGATCAAGGGTTCCGGACCGTCGCCATCCCAGCTTGTCAGGAGGACACCGTTTCGCGCAACCAGAAGTTGCCGCTCTATCAGGTCGTTGACGACGGTTCCCTTGCGCACGTAGGCGAGCACGGCCCGTGCCTTCGGGTGTGAATTCGATGAATCACACCATGCCTCCAACTGCTTCAGGTAACTCGGAAAATAGCCGTTCTTCTTGCCGCCGAAGTTTGGGTAGTCTCCTGCGACGTACTGCACTTTGTCGGCAAGCGGATGAGCCGCCTCACCCACGGTGCGATTGGCTGACTTCTCTGTCGCTGGGATGACCGTTTCCACCTTGGGTAAGACCTGCGCGCGCTTGAGGTTTCCCATACCATCCAGCGTAATTTCCAGATGCGCTTGTTGAGGCGTGTGACTGACAGGCATCAGCTTTGGAGCACCGTCTGGCTCACGCCCCGCGCATCGCTCATAGGTTTCGAACAACCTGAGCAGCCAACTCACGACAAGTCTCCGACCTGCGCCGCTTCTTCGGCGACGCTCATGAGGTTCTTGCCTGTCCCGAACGGCTTGACGTTCATCGTGCGCACGAACTTTCGGATCATCAAGGCGGAGTCGGGCCGATCAAACCGAATCCTGCCGTTCACCATCGTCGGCTTCCAGAAGCGCGCATGCATTTCGCCGGTGCCCGTTTCGTCTGGGTAGTCGAAGCCATGGAACATGACGCCGAACGAAAGCTCCCCCGCATCGTCGAGCGCGCCGTCACCAGTGCCGAACTCGCACGCCTCGACGTAGCCCTGGCAATCTCGCGTGCCCAGGAAGATGTCTTGGCGACCGCCGCGATCAAGCATTCGTTGCGCAATGGTGTGGTGCTTGCCGTCAACTTGGTCGCCTTGCAAATCCGGGCGGTGTTCGTTCCATTCAAAATGCGCGCGGACCTGATACTCGACATCAGCCAGAAAGGTGTAGATCGCTAGCGAGTTGCCGCCACTGAATTCGAGTGGCTTGGTTCCCTTGGTCTGGGTACGTATGCGCTTCATCACCCGCACTTCATCGATCACCCAGACCAAAGTGGGCTTCCAGTAGATCGACTTGGTGATGCCCTTCAAGGCTTCGTAGGTGGGCACGTGGTACGAACACTTTTCGCCTCCGATCTTCGTCAATGGATCGGTGAAGAGGGCATGTCGCGCCCAGACCTTGAATTCGATGCTGTTGCGTTGGCTGTCAGACATTCAAGAACTCCATCAAGGAAACGGGTTCGGTGGACAGCCCGAACTGCGGGCTGTAGTAGCGGGTGCCCAGGCAGAGAACGCGAAGCTTGCCTTCCTCGGCGACCGTCAAGGCCTTCGCTTCATGAAGCTTGTCCAAGACGTGCGGGAACACGTTGACCGTGTATTGCTGCGCGCGCCGCAGAAGATCAAAGTCGGCGTCGAGCTTGTACGCAGCGTGTAGATCAGCGATCACGGCTTTGCCTTCTTCGCCGTAAGGCACGACCACGCCCTGGGTCGGTGCATCAATGGTTTCGAACAGGGTTGCGGCAGTCATGAAGGCTTGCCGAAGAAAGAATTCAGGCATGCGCTTCTGCTGTTTCCCATACTCCCTGGAAGCGAGATCGTTTGCGCCGAGCATATTCAGCAAACTATCTTGGCGACCCACTTGCTTTTCGCCAACGGGATACGCCATCGCCTCCGCTCGCTTGAAGAAGTAGTAGTTGTAGTAGTCCCGCAATGCTTCCGGGCTCACAAGGCTGTGGTTGTACCGGGAAGGACTGTCCTTGAAGTCGTCCAGGATGCGTCTGGTCACTTCGCGTCCAACCTCGATGTCGAACAGCTTCTCCACCCGTTCATCAATCGAGTCCACGACGTGCACGACGCCAGTGGCCGATTGCCCATTGCGATTGCAACGACCCGCAGCCTGGGCGATTGAATCCAGACCTGCAAGCGAACGGATCACGGCGCCGAAGTCAACGTCGACACCTGCCTCGATTAACTGAGTACTGACGCACAAGACCGGCAACCCCAGCGCCAACCGACCAATCACTGTTTCGCTATCTGCGTCATGCTTCCGGCCCAACACGGTCTTTCGGTGCGCCGGACACATGTCGGTGCTGAGGTGGAAAACAATTTCGGCGCCGAGTCCTTGCAGGCAGCGTCGAAAGATTTGTTTGGCAGCGTCCTTGGTGTTGACGATCACAAGACAACTGCCCGCTCTGGCCAACTCACTCAGCGCAAGCGCGGCAATCTCGTCGTAAGTCCAGCCACCTGCTTTGCGTCCATCGCGCACGTCGACTCGCCTTAACGCATCAAACAGCCGTGGTACGTCGGACATGAGCTCGTGTCCACACTTCAGTCTGATGGCACCTTTTTCTTTCGCCACTTCGTTCAGCAGGGGCTGGGTGGCGGTGCACAGCAGAACGGTGGCGTTGCACTGCTCAGCAAGGAAGTTGATCGCGTTGTTGAACAGGTGTACGCACTTGATCGGTAGCGTCTGGATTTCATCGAACACGAGTACTGCGTTTGCTAACTGGTGCATGCGGCGCGCGCCTCGTGTGCCGCCACCGAATAGCGACTCCAAGAACTGCACCATCGTGGTGTATACGACCGGAGCATCCCAGTTTTCTGTCAAGAGCTTCTCGCGCCAGGTTTGCTGTTCGGGGGTGAGGCTGGCGTGGTGTTCCAGCACCACCTTTCCGCTGTCCTGTGGCACCCCGATGGGCTCCAGGATGTGGCGGACATCGCGCGCGTTCTGGTCGATGATCGACGTAAACGGGATGACATAGATCACCCGGTCTAGTTTGCGCTGCCGCGCGTGATGGAGCGCGAAACGCAGACTGGCCAGTGTCTTGCCGCCGCCAGTCGGCACGGTCAACGTGTAGATGCCGCCACTGCGTGCTGCTGCGGAGAGGCATTCGTTCGAAATCTGGTTGCGCAGGTCATCGATGGGATGACGCGGTTTGAACGCCCCCAGATGAGTTTCAAGGCGCGCAACCAAGATAGGCCAAGGTACGTAGTCCCCTAACGGGCGAAAGCGGCGAGTGCGCTTGTGTTCAAAGTCGGCGCTGTCGATGCGATCAGCGTCGATCAAACAACTGAAAAGCAAGCGAATCGCCAAGCCGAATTGCTGGAAAGTTGAGTTGGCCGAAGCTTGCGCGTTACGCTGACTGATGCTTTCGAGCAGCGCAAAAAACGTTGCGCTCAAATTCGCGTTCTTCAGGAGTTCGTCGCATCGAGCAATGAGCTTCTTGTCTGCCGCCCGCAGAACTTCATCCAAATGCGACTTGTCTTGTGATTTCGCCATTCGCCTCGCGAACGTTGCCTGCCCAAAATTGTTTGCATCCCCGCCGATGCAATCAATCAGCCCTGAATGGTGGGAGGCGATGCACAAAGCCAGAGCTTGGGCCGCAACGCGTTCCCCGGGGCCGCTGTTTCCCAAGTTGTTCCAGATGTACTGCGCACCTGCAGTCGAGTGATCGACCTTGCCCTTGAGGCCCTTGGCATCGACATAGTCGTCTGCATCCACATCAAGCAACCCGACGGCGGAACGCAGGTAGTCTTGAAATTCTTTGCTGTACTTTCCCAAGTCGTGGAGGGCGCCGATGAGTTCACCTGCGTCTTGCAGCCCGATCTTTGCTGCCATGACGCGGCACAGCTGTGACACGCCGGTAAGGTGAGCCTCCAATGACTGCTCTGCGCTGTCGCGTGAACGCCAATGAGCGATCGCAGTCGATGGTGGAAGTGCAGTCATGTTCACTATCTCAAACCCTGGTTCTGGACATCAGCTTAGTGTCAGTGTGGCTCATAGGGTGAGCCAGTGGAAATATGTTTCCTTGGCACAGCGCTGCGCCGGAACGAGGCAGACCAAGGCGTAATGTGGTCCCCCCCGATCATCAAACGAGCACCTCACCCGACCCCATGATGGCCTTCCAGGGCCATGTGCTGATGGAGAACCGCTCGGGGCTGGTGGTCGCTGCGGTGGTCACGCATGCCGATGGCCTGGGTGAGCGGGCGGCCACGCTGGTGATGCTCGATGCGGTACCCGGCAAACATCCCAAGACGGTTGTCGCTGACAAGGTCTACGACACGCGCGACTTCATCGCGGCGTGCCGCCAGCGGCACATCACGCCGCATGTGGCGAGCAACCCCAGCTACCTGCTCGCACTCGCCCATGCAAACGGAGGGCGTCTCGCAACGATGGAGCAGAGGTTGGCCACAGAGGTGGTTCTCGGTGGGAAGAAGGCTGCGCCGGCACTGCCGAAGCGCTCTTTGGGAAGGGCCCTCCATCGGCAGCCGGTGCGCAGCACGAACACGACCACCTCGAAGACTTGGCGCGCCGGCTTGGCGGGCCGTCCAGCCCCAGGTTTTCGCACGTACTCCCTGCTTGCGGCGCGCTGACGCACCGGGATCAGCGGCTCGACGCGCTGCCAAAACTCATCAGTCACTACCCACGACTCAACTCGCTTGCGTGTCGCCATGCCTCCGTCCGACCACCGCGTGAATTGCGGTTCGCAATGAGAATTTGCTATTCACGGATAGGCTCTTGACCTTGCCCAAGACCGAACCCCAACGGCCGCGCGCGGCCGTCACAGCAGCGGCCGCAGCACGCGAACCAGCAAGGGGATGAGAAACGCCGTGGCGACGCTGTTGAGCGCCAGTGCCAGTGCTGCAAAGGCACCGTTGACGGTGCCGACCTGCAGCGCCCGCGCGGTGCCGGCCGCATGCGCTGCGATGCCGACCGCGAAGCCGCGCACCGCCGGGTCTTCGATGCGCAGCAGGTTCAGCAAACCCCGCGCCATCATCGCGCCGCTGATGCCGGTGACCGCCACCGCCATCGCCGCGAGCGCCGGCACGCCGCCTATCTGCTCTGCCATGCTCATCGCGATCGGCAGCGTGGACGATTTCGGCGCCAGTGACATCAGCGTGGTGTGCGATGCACCCAACACGCGACCGATGGCCAGGGCGGACACGATCGCCACCGTCGAGCCGACGACCACCGCCACGCCGATCGGCAGCCACATGGACTTCAATCGTTCGAGCTGCGCATACAGCGGGATCGCCAGCGCCACCGTGGCCGGGCCGATCAGAAAATGCACGAACTTCGCACCCTCGAAATAAACGGGGTAAGGTGTTGCAGTGAAGTGCAGCACGCCGACCAGCCCCGCCACCGACAGCAGGATCGGATTGACCAGCGAGTGCCCTCCGCTGCGCGTGTAGAGCCACAGGGCCGCTAGGTACACCAGCACGGTCACCGTCAGCCACAGCAGCGGCGAACTCGACAGGAAGACCCAGACCCGAAACAAACCGACATCGGCCATCGGCTACTCCGGGTCGCGGGGTGTGCCCGTCACGTGCAGCATCCAGCGCAGCGTCAGCGCGGTCGTGACCATCGTCACCGCCGTGCCCACGACGCACGCGGCCATGAAGGGCAACCACTCCTGTGCGATGCGGTCGAAGTACATCATCACGCCGGTGACGGCCGGGATGAACAACAGCATCAGGTGGCGCAACAGCGCGTTCGCCGCGTCACGCACTGCATCGGGCAGCCCACCTCGCACCACCAGTCCGGCGAACAGCAGCAGCATGCCCACCAGCGGCCCCGGCACCGGAAGCGACAGTGCCTGCACCGCGACCTCACCGATCAGCTGGCAGACGAGCAGCAGTGCAAATCCGTGGACCATGGTGTCGTTCAAAGCTGAGCGAATGCTATCGCCTGGTGCACCACAGCGAAGCAGACCATCACTTCATCGGGATGGCCGCGCTCCGGTCCACGGCCACGGCGGTGACGGCGTTTTGCGGTGAGCCATCGATCAAGCGATCCGAATACGTCAGGTAGATCAGCGCATGGCGCTTGCTGTCGATCATGCGAACGATGCGCAGCTTCTTGAAGACGAGGCTGATGCGTTCGTTGAAAATTTCTTCCTGTCCCGGCAGCGGCTTCAAGATCGAGATCGGGCCGACTTGCCGGCAGGCAATCGAGGCCTCGGACTTGTCTTCGGCCAGGCCGAGCGCACCCTTGACACCACCGGTCTTGGCGCGCGACACGTAGCAGGTCACGCCGTTCACGCCCGGGTCATCGTAGGCCTCGACCACGATCTTGTGGTCCGGCCCGATCAGCACGAAGGCGGTGTCCACCGCGCCGATGGGTTCGGCGTGGGCCGCAGCGCAGGCGGCCAGCGCCAGCGCCAGAGCGAGCAGGAGTCGTTGCATGGGGATCCTTTTGTGGTGAGTCTGGTCAGTGTGCACCTGAGCGATGTGCAGAGGCGTGCCGAGCACCATCGGGTGCAAGATCGATGCATCAAAGCAGTCGTTCGCCCGAACCAACCCCCCGGAGAACCCCATGAAGACCTGCCTGATCTCCGCAGCGCTGCTGCCGGCGGCAGCAGCCGCCAACGCCGAACCCACCGCCTACACGATCGATCCGACCCGCACCTTCCCCAGCTTCGAGGCCGACCACATGGGCATCTCGGTGTGGCGCGGAAAGCTCAACAAGAGCCGTGGCAAGGTGCTGTATGACAAGGCCACTGGCACCGGTTCTGTCGAGATCGTGACGCGCCCGCTGACGCTGACCGTCCACACACTGAAGTGCATCCACCACCCGATGCTCAAGCGCGACTACTGCGGCGCCGACGCCAGCGGCAGCTTCAACCGCGAGGACTTCGGCCTGAGCGCGGGCCAGGACTATGGCTTCAAGATGAACGTGGACCTGCGCATTCAGGTCGAAGCCATCGCGCAGCCGCGACAAGCTGAGGATCGGCGTCTACAACGGTAAGAAAGAAGAAGAAGTTTTCCCGCTCAGCAGAGGCCGCGCCATCTTCTAGGTCTGCGTGCGTTCAGCGCGCAACCGACCGCGGGTTGATCCTGTTGCAGCGCGGCATCGCCAACGACAAGCTACTTTTCATGGTTGAAGTTGTGAAATCGGTGTGTCACCTTTGACGGTCGTTGATGCGTGTTTACGGTTTGTGTTGTGACGACTGCGGACACGAGTTCTGCAGCGTCGTGTTGTCCGGTGCCCCGGTGCCGAAGCGGTGGCCATGCGCGTCATGCGGTGGTGCCAACGCCGAACGCAAGGCCGACGCGCCCGTTGTCCCGCATCCCTGGGATACCCCCCCCCCGAAACCGCAGCACGTCTATAGCTTCCCGTGTTGTTTTTGATTGCCTGACGCGATGCCTAC
>JANXTP010000122.1 GCA_025352345.1 Burkholderiales bacterium
GCCGAACAGCCTGACCACCGGCCCGATCACGAGCGCCGCACCGCTGGCACCCGTCAGTTGGAGCAGGTGCTGCGACGACCCCGAAAGGCTCTCGAACACCGCTCCCGGTGAACGCTGCATTTCCTCGACCAGTGGCGCGAGCAAGCGCTCGTTGGCAGCGGCCAGTTCGGACTCCCGTTTACTTTCGAGCGCCGAAATCTGCAATGACAGCAGCCGCCCGATCGAGACGCACGCGGTTCGAATCTCAGTGGGAATGAGGCGTGGTGTCCGGTGCACGCAGCTGATGAGGCCCCAGAGTTCACCGTCCCTGAGCAACGAGATGCTCATCGAGGATCGGGCGCCCATGTGGCGCATGTACTCGCGGTGAATCGGCGAAACGCTGCGAAGCGACGCGAAGGTCAGGTCCAGCGGGACGGCTGGATTTGCGCTCGGCAGCGTGGCAATGCGCACGGGTTCGTAGTCGACGTCCGGGATCATCCGCAGCCAGTTCAACCTGTAGAGCTCCCGCGCCTGCGCCGGAATGTCCGAAGCCGGGAAGTTCAGGCCGAGGAACGGGGCCATGTCGTTGGCTCTCGCTTCGGCCACAACCTGGCCATGACCCTGCGCGCCGAATGCGTAGATGACGACACGGTCGCAACCGGTCAAAAGCCGGACCTCGCGCACGGTGACTTCGTGGAGCGTTTGCAGATCCACGGCCCCTTGCAAGCGCCGCAGTGCCCGAGCCAACAGGGGTTCGCTGGTTGCGAGCGGCTCCACCGAAGGCTCGAGCTCCAGCAGCGACAGGTCGCCGAGACGCCTCAGTCTGCCGTCAAGCGACGCGCCGTCGATCGCGAGCCGGATTGGCGCGTCCGAATCGAGCGGGTCGTCGAGGTCGAGCGCTCGCTCCAACTGGGCAGCGTCGCTGGAAGGGAGCCATGCGGCCGGCGCTTTGCCCAGGATGTCGTCGAGGCTTTTCCCGACGAGCTCCGAAACGTTGACGCTTGCGTGCAGCACCTCACGGGTTCGGCTGTCGAGGCCGATCAACACGCCGTGCGGCTGGATTGCGCCCGGAGTGTGGATTGGCTCGGAGGCGCAGTCGGCAAGTGCGGCATCGGAAATTGCCTGCGCCTGCTGGGTCGGTTCGAGACGGTGCATCACTGGTCCCTCTGGTCTCGCGGCTTGCGAGGTCGGAAGCGGACGGTCTAACTGGCAACGGATTGTGGCAGGTGCAAAGACCGATTCACTCGATCCACCGGGCCGGGCTCGAACCTATGATGTTGCTTGCTCTCGATCGCATCCCATTGCCACCCAACTTCGCAAAACGACTCAAGGACGAAACGCGTTCGCTGCATCGGAAGGCCGAGCAAACCGGCTTCATGCGATTGCTGATCGGTGGCAGGATGGGTGCGCCGGCCTACTGCAGGCTGCTCCGGAACCTGCTGGCCCTCTACTCGGCACTGGAGCCGGCCATCCTGCGACAGGCGAAGCATCCGCTGCTCGCTCCCGTCGTCGCTCTCGATCTGTTCCGCTGTGCTGCGCTGCGAGCAGACCTTCGCGCCTTGAACCGCGACGAGGGGACGGCTCTGCGTTCCACGGAACCCTTGGCCGCGGCCACGCAGGTCTATGTGCAGCATCTCCGAGGCTTGGCCGAAACCGGTGCTGAGCGGCTGCTGGCGCACGCGTATGTGCGATACATGGGCGATCTGAATGGCGGGCAGAGGCTCGCGTCGATCGTTGCGAATACCCTGCAGCTTCCAGACCACGCAGGGACGGCGTTCTACGAATTCGGCGGCGTGGCGCGCACGGCGGCGTTGTCGGGCGCCTTTCGCGAATCGCTCGAGTCTGGCGCGGCCGACCCCGAGATCGCGGACACGATCATCGCCGAGGCCCAGTGGTCATTCGCACAGCACATCACGATGTTCGATGAACTCGCGTCGCAAGCGGACCCGGCTGCGTCAGCGCGGCGCTCAGCCCCTCGCATTTCATGAGAAGCAAACTCATTCACCGCAGAGGAACGGCGTGAACGGAGTGAACGCAGAGTAAGAGAGCCAAATAAAAACAGGGCTGAATTTCCTCCGTGAAACTCCGCCAACTCCCTTCCTCTGCGGTGAAGTGTTGGGTTGATGTTTCTCCGCGAACGCCGGGTGCCGACAGGGGCCTGGGCTGCTCTCAAGCAAATGTGGCTCTGCCACTTTGCTTGAACCCCGGCGGGGGCTGAGCGCAGCCCGACCCTGGGGTGCTCAGGCGGTCAGCGCGTCGAGCAATGTTTCGATTGCCGCGAGGTTGTAGGGCTTGCGCAGCAGGTGGGGATCCAGGCCGCTCGTCATGGGATCGCGGATGTCGCGGCGGCCGGTGACGAACACGATCTTTATCTCCGGGTGAAGCGCACGCGCCTCTGCCGCCAGCACTTCTCCAGAGACGTCGGGCAGGTTGATGTCCGTCATCAGGACGTCGACGACGTTTGCTTCCAGCAAACTCTCCGCTTGCCTGGCATCGATTGCTCTGTACACAAGGTGGCCCAGGGCAGTCATGGCCTGCGCGGTGCTGTCAAGCAGCGGCTTGTCGTCTTCGACCCAGAGGATCGACAGGCCGGCAGCGCGTGGAACACCTCCGCGGAGTGTCGATTCCGGGTCCTCGATGAGCGCGCTGTCATTCATGTTGCACCTCGGGTCCGGTCAGGGCTCGCCACAAGGCAATATCGCCGATGAGTATGCGCCAAATTTTGGCGAAAGCTCTCGAATGACGCGAGCCGATGAAAGCGCTGCGTTACGTCCCCGTCGCTGTCGGTCGCAGCCGATCGCTTGAGGCCGCACGGCGACACTCAACGCAGATCGTTCACCTAGGCCGGCAAACGTCCGGTCGGTCGCGCTGCGCCGCGTGAACTGGGCCAGCTACAAAGGCCGCGCCGCTGCCGCCGCCGCGCCCGAGAACGCGGGCCCGCTCAGTTCGCTCGCCCCATACCCCCGGTTCACGTCCAGCCCCGTGATGCGCCAGTCATGCGCTGGCAGCGCGATCGGATGCACGATGCGCTCGAACGAGCGCATCGGCCACATCACGCCGAAGCGGCGCTCGTGCTCGAAGGTGTCGACCTCGGCCACCGCTCCTTGGGTGTTGACGAAGCCTTCGAGCGTGAAGCGCATCCGGTGCACGAGCCCGTCGGCGCGGTCGATGCAGATCGCGACGCGGTCGGTCGCGACGCGGCCGAGCCCGGGCGACAGCCAGACATCTACCACGTCGCAGGTTCGGCCGTCGACGCGCTCGGTGCCGGCCATCTGCATGCGCAGCCCGCGATCGGCCAGCCACAGCGGCCCGAGCAGGAAGAGGCCGTAGCCTTCGGCCACCAGCGCGGCGGCGTTTTGGGCGGCGGGGTCGGTGCTGCGCACGCCGTTGAACCAGACCGCCACGTCGCCGAGGTCATCGGGCGTGCGGCCACCGCGTCGCCAGGCCACCTGCTTGCGGCCCATCGGCCCGGTGTAGGCCTGCGCCACGATGCCGCCCCGGGGCATCAACCGCTCCTGCGAGCTGCCTCTGAAACCTTGGTCGACGACCTCGGGCTGGATCCGGTTCACCAGCGGCCGCCATTCACCGCTGTAGCTGACGTTGATGTCGGTCAGCGTCTGGTACGCATCGAGGCCGTGCGCCTGCGCGCTGTCGCGAACTCGCGCGGCGGCATCGGCATCGCCGACCGGCTGCGGGCCGAGCGGCAAAGGCGTGCTGCATCCGCTCACGAGCCAGGGCAGGGTGATCGCTGCCAGCAGACTGCGGCGGGAGATCGGGTGTGCGTTCATGGTCATGGGGTGCCTTGCGAAAAAATTGGGGCAGCGATCACTTGACCAGCGGGCGCACAGTGGTGAACCCGCCATCAACGGCGATCACCTGCCCGGTGATGCGCGCGGCGCCGTCCGACAACAGCCAGGCAATTGTGTCGGCCACCTGCGCGGCCGTCTGGACGCCGCCGAGCGGGTATTGCCTGCCGGCGCCGTCGCGCATCGCGTCGAGCCGCAGCATGCTGGCCGTCATCGGCGTCTCGGTCATGCCGGGCGCCACGGCGTTGACCCGCAACCCGATCGACGCGTAGGTAGCAGCGGCGCTGCGCGCGAGCGCCTCGACGCCGCCCTTGGCCGCCGCGATCGCTTCATGGTTGGCCACGCCGATGCGCGCCACCACGCTCGACACCAAAACCGCGGCGCCGCCGCTGCCTGCGCCACGCAAAGCTTCGACCCAGGCTTGCAGCATGTACGCCGCGCTGTCGAGATTCACGCGCAGGACCTCGCGGTACTGGGCCGCAGTGGTGCGGTGCAGCGGCGCGATCAACGTGCTGCCGACGCAGTGCGCCAGCAATGCCGGCGCGCTGCCGAGTTGCGATCGGCAGGCGTCGATGGCCGCGGCGGCGCCTTCTGGCGTGGTGGTGTCAAACGCGAGGTGCGCGTCGGCCGCCACCTCGGCGAGCGAAACTGCGTCTCGCCCGACCGCCGCGACGCGGTGGCCGGCGCTGCGCAGCCGCGCCACCACTTCGGCGCCGATGCCACCGCGGGCGCCGGTCACGATGGCGACGCGATTCTGTGATTCGTTCATCGGGTGACTTTCGTTGTTGTCGGTTGCGTTGTTTGGGTCGTGGCGCTGGCGCGCTTCCACCATTGCGAGAACGAGGTGCAGGGCCGCTCGATCTCTGCAAACAGGCGGCGCGGCGGGCTCTGCCTGAGAAGCGCGCGGAGCCCGGCATCGAGGTGCGCGTCGTCGACACCGCGCACCGAGCGGGCGCTGCGCAAGGCCGTCGCGATCGAGGCCGCGCTGTCGTGCCAGCACAGCGCCGCCAAATCGCCCATGCGCGCGCCGACGAACGCCCAGCGCGCGTCGCTCCAGGCCCAGGTGGCGTGAAACTGGGCCGGGCAGATCGACAGGTGCAAGGCCGCGGCGGGCAGGTCGGTGCGCGGCGCGTGCAATGCCCACGGGTGGACCAGCCAGACATCACGGTTGGCCACCGCAGCGGCGCTGGCCGGCACGGCGCGCATCCACGCGGGCGGGCCGCGGCGCAGCGCCGGCTCGGCGATGCCGTCACCGCGCGGGTGCGCGGGCGGCAGCGGGCCGCCGCGCGCGATCGCGTCGAGCGCTTCGTACGAGGTGTCGATCGCGCTGCCAAGGCTGTGCCACGGCGCGGGCGCGTAACGCGCCACGTTGCCGGCGTTGAACAGGTAGGGCTTGTGGCTGAACGTGCCGGCCACCCACTGCCAGCTCAGGTGGTTGCTGGCGAGGTCGCCGTCGAGCAGGTGGGCGTACAGCCAGTCGGCGCCGGCGCGCCAGTGCACGCGGCGCAAATGCACCACGTAGCTGGCGAGCCACATGCGCGCGTGGTTGTGCAAATAGCCGGTGGCGTACAGCGTGCGCACGGCGGTGTCGATCACCGGGACGCCGGTTCGGGCCTCGCGCACATCCGCCGGCAGCACGCGGGCGTAGGCGGCATCGGGCAGTGGGCCGGCTCGCATCGACGTGAAGATCGCGTCGCCGTGCTGCTGCCACACATGGTGAAAAAACTCGCGCCAGCCGAGCTCGAACATGAAGCGGTGCTGAGGTTCGAGACGG
>JANXTP010000124.1 GCA_025352345.1 Burkholderiales bacterium
TCGCGCACCATGATCACCGAGCGCTCGCCGACGACCGTGCGGGTGAAGTCACCGGCATTCGGGATCTCGGCTTCCAGGCCGGCAGAACACCAGTGCTTGCGGTAGAAGAGCCGCTCGAGTTCCTTGCGGTGCTGGTCGGCCTCGGTGTAGGCCATGAACGGGATGCGGCTCGTGCCGTCGGATTCCCAATGGATCTTCTGCGGGAATACGGTGGATGCGGTGTCCATGTTTGTCTCCGTTTCAGGGTCGGCTCGACCAGGCGGCTTCGCGTGAGCCGAATCATTGCGCCGCCCGCCAGACCGTGAGCTTCTAGCCGAGATGCACGCGGTCTTCAGAAAGCTGCACCTCTGCATGCCCACGACCCGCAGGGATCATCGGGAAGCAGTTTTCTTCCGATGCCACGGTCACGTCAAGAAAGTACGGTCCATCACTGGAGAGACACTCGGCCAAGGCATCGTCCAATTGGTCCCGCCGGTCGATGGCTCTCGCGCGCCAACCGAACGCTTTGGCCAAGGCGGTGAAATCGGGCAGCGCTTCCGTGTAGCTGTGGCTGTATCGGCCACCGTGCACCAATTCCTGCCACTGCCGGACCATTCCCATTCGGCCGTTGTTGCAGAGAATCACCTTGACGGGCGTCGCGTGCTGTTTGGCCGTCGACATTTCCTGAATGTTCATCAGGATCGAGGCATCGCCGCTCACACAAACAACCAGTCGATCGGGGTGGGCGATCTGAGCGCCGATCGCGGCGGGCAGCCCATAGCCCATGGTGCCCGCCCCACCGGACGTCAACCATCGGTGCGGTGCGTCGATTCGCAGGTGCTGTGCTGCCCACATCTGGTGTTGCCCCACGTCCGTGGACACGATGGCCTCCCGGCCCTGCAATGCCGACTGCAGCCGGACCATCAGTGCCTGAGGAGCGATGGTCGGTGTGCTGTCAATGAACCCGAGTGAGTGACTCGATCGCCATTCGTCGATGCGCTTCCACCAAGGCGCCAGCCGGCCGGCGTCAAGCTCCAGCGCACCGAGCCTTTGGAGCAATTTATTCAGGATCACCGCGCAATCGCCGACCAACGGGATGTCAGCTTTGACGACCTTGTTGATCGAGGTGGGATCGACGTCGATGTGGACGACCTTCGAGCCGGGACTGAACCGGTCCAGTCGGCCGGTGACGCGATCGTCGAATCGCGCCCCGACGCACACGATCAGATCCGCGTGGTGCATCGCGAGGTTCGCCTCGAGCGCACCGTGCATCCCCAGCATTCCGAGCGAGTGCGGCGCAGACGCCGGATATGCGCCCAGTCCCATGAGCGTCAAGGTGCACGGCGCGGCGATCCGGTCCACCAGTTTCGTGAACAAGTTGCAGGCCTCTCGACCGGAGTTGATCAGCCCCCCTCCGCCGTAGAAGATCGGCCGCTGCGCCTCCTGGATCATCGCCGCGGCTTTAGCCACCTGTCCATGCGGCAAGTTCGACGTCGAGCTCGTTCCCGAGCGCGCCGATGCAGGCAAACGGACGCCGCGGTGGGCACGATTCGTCAATGCCTGCAACTGCACGTCTTTTGGAACGTCGAGCAACACGGGACCCGGCCGAGGGCCTCGTGCGATCGCAAACGCCTGACGCACAAGCCGTTCGATTTGCGAAGAGTCTCTCGCCTGGGCATTCCACTTGGTCACCGGACGGGATATCCCGAGGGCATCGCATTCCTGGAACGCGTCGGTGCCAATCGACGTGGTGGCCACTTGCCCACTGATGCACACGATGGGAACCGAGTCGCAAAGGGCATCGAGCAGACCCGTGGTCGTGTTGCTCATGCCGGGGCCGGACGTGACGAACACAATACCGACCTGGCTGGTGCTGCGCGCATAACCCTGCGCGGCGTGAACGGCCGCTTGCTCGTGTCGAACAAGAACATGGCGCAGCGCGGGCCGGGCATAGAGCGCGTCGTAGATTGGCAGGATGGCGCCACCCGGATACCCGAATACCGTGGTGACGCCGAGCGCCAGCAAGGTGTCGATCAAGCTCGTCGCACCGTTGTGCGCCACCTCTGCGCTTGACATCAGGTCGCCCGGCTCAAGCCGGGTCTGTCAGGCGCGAGCGCCTCTTTGGTCACGCCCTGGTCGATCAGATCAGCGGGCAGCGGCTCGAGCAGCGCCAGCGCAGCGGCCGCGCGTGCCATCGCGGGCGCCGTCTGTATGCCGTACCCACCTTGCCCCACCAGCCAGAAGAAGCCCGAAACCTGCGAATCGAAGCCAACAACGGGGGTCTTGTCCGCGACGAACGTTCGCAGGCCGGCCCAACTGCTTTTCAGCCGAGACACGGCGGAACCCGTTGCATGCTCGAACCGGTCGACCGCTATAGCGATGTCCAGTTCGTCGGGTTGGGCGTCGCAGGGGGCTGCCGGTGTTTCGTCGGCGGGGGACAGCAGCAGAAGCCCGGCATCAGGCTTGAAGTAGAACGATTCGCCCACGTGGATGGCCGCCGGCCAGCGATGGGCAGACAGAGCGCCCGGCACCTCGATGAGTACGGCGGTGCGCCGCTTCGGAATCAGCCCCACCGGCTGCACGCCAGCCAGTCTCGCGATCTCGTCGCCCCACGCTCCGGCCGCGTTGATCAGGACCGGGGCGCGCAGCCCTGTGGCGCCAGCGCTCACGAGCCACTGGCCAGACGCTCTGGTCAACTCGCCCACGGCGCAGTCGAACTCGATGCGCGCCCCCTGGCGCCGACATTGAGCCGCGTACCCTTGCAAAACCGCCGACACGTCAATGTCGGCCGAACCGGTTTCCAGAAGTGCCCCGCTCAGGTAGTCCGGCCTGAATACGGGAATCAGAGCTCTTGTTTGGTCCGCATCGAGGCGCGAGGTCCGGTCCGGACTTCCGAGTGCTTCGGCAAACGCGTCGAGCTTGTCTGCCTCGGAGTGGGTCGCGAAGTAGATCGTGTCGCGCTTCGTGACCAGCGGGTGCTCGCTGAATCCGACCGGCGGCTCGAAATAGAACGACCGGCTCGCGCGGGTCAAGCCGCGAATCGTGGCATTGCCGTAGAGCTCGCTGTACAGCGCCGCCGAACGGCCGGTCGCGTGGTAGCCGGGCTGCGACTCCCGCTCCACCACCGCCACGCGCGCCGTACGCGAAAGCTGCGCCGCGACCGACAGCCCGGCCATGCCTGCGCCGATCACGACAAAATCGAAGTCTTCGGTTTTCATTCGACAAATTGAATGGGTGGGCAGCGTCCGTCAGGCTGCCGCCGCAGGCAGGTGCGGATCGTCAACCCTGGGCCAGTAGTTCAGGCTGCGAACCTGGTACGGAATGCTCGCGAAATTCGAAGTCAATGCGCCAGGTGTGGAGACGTACAGAACCTTCTTGGCGATGGGTGCGAACTGCGCATGGAAGTGTTGGGTCGACTTGACGACGATCACCTTTTTGTCTGCGAGCGTCAGGCCCAGGCCGGTGAAGGCGTCGGTGCCGAACACCTGGCTGCGCACCGATGCCATGACGATATGCAGATCGTTCTCGGCCTCGACCCAGACAGCCGTGCCCAACGGCGCGCGCGATTCCAGTGCACTCTGGCTGTGATCCGGCACGACGGCGCGAACCGTTACGCGCAGGTCGATCGGGTCACCCGACAAGGGGCCGCATTTGCCGCCCACCCGCAGGTCGACGACAGCGCCCACACCGGAATCCTTGCAGATCTGAATCGCCCCCAGGTCCCAGAAGGCGCCGATGACGGCGTGACCGACGCCGCGCTCGATCAGGCGCCGCAAGATGAAGGTGCTGTCACCTGCCGCGCCACCGCCAGGGTTGTCCGCGCCATCGCCGAGCACGACGGGGCCGCCCTCGACCGCCAACGCCTGGTCGATGGCCTCGTCGACCGTCAATGCGGTGACGCGGGTTTGCTCCCGCAAGTCCCAGAACTCGCGCGCCAGTTGATCGGCGAGGGCCTGCGCCTTGGGCAGATCGCTGTCTGTGACGACCCACAACTTGGCACCGGCTTCGGGAACATCGCCCCACGGAAAACCATGGCCCAGCGATACCGACAGCACGCCGTCTCGTCCCTCGCAGGCCTGCATGCGTTTGACGAAACTCATCATCGGTTCGCGCGTGGTGTGCCACAGGCCCACCATCCTGCAATCGGCGACGGCCGTGGTGGGGCGCACTGTGCCGGCCGCGCAGTCAAGAAGAATGCGGTACACCTCTTTCGCTCGCTCGACCCCATCGATGTGGGGATATTCCTTGAAGCAGATCAGCACATCGGCAGACCGGCGCATCAGTTCCGTGAAGTGGCAATGCAGGTCGAGCTCGACGCCGATCGGCACCGCTGGACCGACGATCTGTCGGATCCGTGCAATCAGGTCGCCTTCGCAGTCGTCGTAGCCGTCGGCCGCCATGGCACCGTGCAGGAGCATTTGCACCGCGCCGAGCGGCATCGCCGCCTTCACGTCGCGAAGAATCTCGTCGCGCATGTCCTCGTAAACCTTCTTGACCGTTCGACCTGCCGGCTGACAAAAGGCACAGAGGCTTTCGACGACCTCGTGCCCGTCGCCTTCCATCATATTTCGCATGAAAAGCAAAAAGTCGCCCGAAGTCGTGGGCGCCTTGCGGCTGGCGTCGCCGTGGAAGATTCCGTACTCTTCATACGCACCCAGGCCGGTCGGGAATGCGGCGAAGGTGTTGGTTTCGGTGGCCAGTTGGGCGATGAGGATTTTCATGAGCGTGCGGTCGGAGTGGCGTTGGCGCGGCGTTCGAACCAGATGTGGCGGCTGCGAGATGTGTCCACGCGAAAACCGGCGACTTGCCCGGCAACGCGTTCGACCGTCAGTACCCCGCGCAGCGGCAGCGTTTCGTCCACCGCCTTCCAGCCAAAGACATCCGCGGAAAATGCTTCCAGCGTCATCGAGTTGACACCGAAGCCGCCGAAGACCTTGAGCTGCAGCGCGTCGCCGTCGAACTCGACGCTGGCGTCGGAATCCAGGTCGGGGGCGCGATAACGCCCGACCAGCGCCTGGCCCACTTCGCGCAGCCCGGGCGCCGTCTCGGGGAGTCTGACAAACCGTTCAGCGTTGCCACCTTCGCTGATCGTCAGCTCGGCCGGCGCGCTGCCGGTGGTTGCAAGGGCTGCGGTGTCCACGACCAAAGGCCCGACCGCGACATCCTCGAAGTTCAAGCGCAGCGTTGCAGCGTCTTCATGCAATGGCAGCCCCTGTGAATGGAATATCGATATGGCGAGCTTGCCCTCCGAGTCGACGAATCCGATCTCGAAACCGGAACTCGGCGAGTGATAGCGCGTGCCGACCATCGGCTTGAAACGATCGCTCGCGGGCAGCGGCTGCGCCGCGCCGAGCACCGTGTCGCCCAGCACCGCGTCG
The DNA here is from genome assembly GCA_025352345.1 of Burkholderiales bacterium. Taxonomy (GTDB): domain Bacteria; phylum Pseudomonadota; class Gammaproteobacteria; order Burkholderiales; family Burkholderiaceae_C; genus PBB1. The sequence goes on from JANXTP010000124.1 coordinate 5,358, forward strand.
ATGATCTTGTTGGCGGTCTCGGTCGGGGCCATCGCCCCGCCGTTGTTGATGATGATGATGTCGAGCGCGTGGCCTGGCACCGTCAGCATCTGGCAGCTGCCACCGACGACGCCGCCGGCGTGCTGGATCACTTCGACGCCGCGGTAGTCGTGCCGCATCAGGCCGAGCCCATACGGGTTGACGAGGCCGTTGTTCAATCGCGTGCCGGCGAAGATCTGGGCCCAGCTCGCTTCGCTGCCGATGCGCTTCGGCCCGCGCAGGTGGGCGAGCCAGCGCAGCATGTCGTCGACCGTGGAGATGATCGCGCCTTCGCCGCGGACCTCCTCGGTGGGAAAGATGCCGCGGCGGAATCGACCGTCGGGCAGCGGCACATGCAGCACCGCCATGCCAGGCTCGATCGTGAAGTCGCTCGGCACCGAGTCGGTGTCGATCATCGCCATCGGTTCGAAGATGCGCTCCTTGACGAAGGCCTCGAACTCCATGCCGCTGACCCGGTCGACGACCAGCGACAACAACTGATAACCGCCGTTGCAATAGATCATCCGCTCGCCGGGCGGAAAATTGACGCCGGTCTGGCGAACCTGTGCTGCGAGGGCGCTGCCCTTCGGCTTGATCGCCATCCCGTCGGACAGAAAGCCGATGTCCAGGTAACAGCGGTAGCCGCTGGTGTG
>JANXTP010000164.1 GCA_025352345.1 Burkholderiales bacterium
GGGGAAGATCAGACTTTTTCGACTGGCTTGTGGCCGGTCTTTAGAAGCGGAAGTGCGAGAACGCCTTGTTGGCTTCAGCCATGCGGTGCACTTCGTCGCGTTTCTTCATCGCGCCGCCGCGGCCTTCGACGGCCTCGAGCAGTTCGTTCGCGAGGCGCTGGGCCATCGATTTCTCGCCGCGCTTGCGGGCCGATTCCTTCAACCAGCGCATGGCCAGGGCCACACGGCGCACCGGGCGAACTTCCACGGGAACCTGGTAGTTTGCACCGCCGACGCGGCGTGACTTCACTTCGACCATCGGCTTGATGTTGTTCAAGGCGGTGACGAAGATTTCGAGCGGGTCCTTGCCCGACTTCTTCTCGACCTGCTCCAGCGCACCGTAGATGATGCGCTCAGCAATCGCCTTCTTGCCCGATTCCATGATGACGTTCATGAACTTGGACAGATCGACAGAACCGAATTTCGGATCAGGGAGGATGTCCCGTTTGGGAACTTCGCGACGACGTGGCATTTTTCTTCCTTAGGCTTCAGTTGGCGCCGGTTTTCACCTTCGCCTCGGGCGCCACCAATATCTGGGGCCACCCACTTACTCGCCAAGCCCAGCAGGCTTGTCGACATACGCCCTGGCGTTGCGGCCGGGGCTTCGATTCGTCTTTAAGCTTTCTTAGGGCGCTTCGCGCCGTACTTGGAGCGCGACTGCTTGCGGTCTTTGACGCCTTGCAAGTCGAGCGAGCCGCGCACGATGTGGTAGCGCACGCCTGGCAAGTCCTTGACGCGGCCGCCTCGCACCAGCACCACGCTGTGCTCCTGCAGGTTGTGACCTTCACCGCCGATGTACGAGATAATCTCAAACCCGTTGGTCAGGCGCACCTTGGCGACTTTCCGCAGCGCCGAGTTCGGCTTCTTTGGCGTCGTGGTGTACACACGGGTGCAGACACCGCGACGCTGGGGACTGCCCTGCATCGCTGGCGACTTAGACTTCGTGACCTCGGTCTCGCGACCGTGACGCACGAGTTGATTGATGGTTGGCATAGGTAACTTATTCCCGTTTGAAGTCACTGGCTTCGGAAATGAGAGGCTGCCAGCGAGATTCACCAGCTCGGCATCCGACGCGTGTACGTCGTGCTGCCAGACAACAGCCACAGCACCCTTATCCGAAAAGCCTTCTAGTGTATTTGACTGGGCGAAATCCGGCAAGTCTGACGACAGGAATCGGTTGTGATCCCAAATCTGGTGCTCGACACCAATGCCGTGCTGGACTGGCTGATCTTCGACAATCCGGCGAGCCAGCCCATCGCCCTGGCCATCGTGTCGGGCAAGGTGCGCTGGATCGTCAATGCGGCGGTGCGTGACGAACTGGCCCATGTGCTGGCTCGCGGTGTGGTCGACCGCTGGCAGCCCGATGTGCCACGGCTGTGGAAATACTGGGAACGCCATGCCACGCCGATCGAACAACCGCCCCCAGGTTCACCGCCGCGCCGGCCGCAATGCACCGACACGGATGACCAGAAATTCGTCGACCTGGCACTGGACAACGGTGCACGTTGGCTGATCACCCGGGATCGGGCACTGCTGAAACTGGCGCGACGCGCACGCTTGCTCGGTCTGAGGATCGTGACGCCGGAGCGGTTCACACCGGCTGAGGCCGTTGTCGCACAGGCATGACGACGCTGCGCTGCTGGACGTAAAAAGGGCGGCCGAAGCCGCCCTTCAAACGCACGGGAAGACGCCGCCTACGCGGCTGACTCGGTCCCTGCGTCTGCCGTCTGCGCCTGCGATTCGGCCAGTTCATCGGCCTCCTGCAGGGCAATGGCACGGCGCTCGGCATCGTCCATCTCCTCCTTGACCTTGCGGGCCTGGTGGAAGGCCATGCCAGTGCCCGCAGGAATCAGGCGGCCGACGATGACGTTTTCCTTCAGGCCACGCAACTCGTCGCGCTTGCCCATGATGGCCGCTTCGGTGAGCACGCGGGTGGTTTCCTGGAACGACGCCGCCGAGATGAAGCTGTCGGTCGACAGCGACGCCTTGGTGATGCCCAGCAGCACGTCGGCATGGGTGGCCGGCAGCTTGCCTTCGGCGACCATGCGCTCGTTGGTGTTGAGCAACTCCGAACGCTCCACCTGCTCGCCGGCGATGTACGCGGTGTCGCCGACATTGACGATCTGCACTCGTCGCAGCATCTGGCGAACGATCACCTCGATGTGCTTGTCGTTGATCTTCACGCCCTGCAGGCGGTAGACGTCCTGCACCTCGTCGACGATGTAGCGTGCCAGTTCCTCGATGCCCAGCAGACGCAGGATGTCCTGCGGATCGGCCGGCCCGTCGACGATCGACTCGCCCTTGTTGACCACCTGGCCCTCGTGGACCACGATGTTCTTCTCCTTCAGGACGAGCTCCTCGTAGACCTTACCTTCCGGGTCGGTGATCTGCAGGCGAACCTTGCCCTTGGTCTCCTTGCCGAACGACACGGTGCCAGTCATCTCCGCCAGCGTGCCCTTGTCCTTCGGCGTGCGGGCCTCGAACAGCTCGGCCACCCGCGGCAAACCGCCG
>JANXTP010000199.1 GCA_025352345.1 Burkholderiales bacterium
GTGCTGGTGCGCCGCCTGCATGCAGCCCATGAAGCGATGGCGCATCCACGCCGCATCCTTTGAACACACATTGACCCTGCGCGCGTGTCCACCGCGGTGCGGCGCCGGGCGTTGAGCGAACGTCGGCTGCGCCGTCTGCGCGCTTCCACCCCGGCCGGCACCCGTCTTCACAACCTCCCGGAGAAACACCCCATGAAAAAACTCACCGCTGTGCTGGCCCTGGTCGCCGTCTTGTTCGCCGCACCCGCCTTTGCGTCATCGCACAAAGAGGCCCCGGAAATGAAAGCCCCTGGCAGCTGCGAAGCCACGGCCGCCGAGAAGAAATTGTCAGGCGCTGCCAAGAACAGCTTTCTGAAGAAGTGCAACGCCACTCCGAAAACGGAATGTGATGTGAAGGCCGGCGAAAAGAAGCTGGCGGGTGCCGCGAAAAACAGTTTCCTGAAGAAATGCAAGGCCGATGCGGCCGCCATGGCAGCGCCTGCTGGCGCCTCGGCCACCAAGTAAGACCTCAGACCCGCGTCAGCCAGGGAGCTCGCTGCGCTGCGGCGAGCTGCCCCGGCTGTCCCAATACCGCGCGTCGCCGTAGGTGTGCTTGAGGAAAGCAATCCACAGGCGCACCCGCAGCGGCAGGTGCTTGCGCTGCGCGAACACCGCGTAGATGCCATTCGGCGGCGCGGCATAAGTGTCGAGCACGCTGACCAGGCGCCCACTGGCCACGTCCTGCCCGACCTCCCACATCGAGCGCCAGGCGACGCCCAGGCCGGCCAGACACCAGTCGCGCAGCACCTGGCCGTCACTGCAATCGAAGCGCCCGCCCAGACGCAGGTGCGTGGTCTCGCCATCGAGGGTGAACGCCCAGCCGCGTGACTGGCTGGCGTCGCTGCTGAGCGTCAGGCATTCGTGGCGCAGCAGATCGTTCGGGTGCAGCGGGACACCAGCGCGGGCCAGGTAGGCTGGTGACGCGACGCACAGCCGCTGGTTGTCGGCCAGCCGCACGCTGACCAGGCGGCTGTCTGGCATATCGCCCACGCGCACCGCGCAGTCCACCCCTTCGTTGACGATGTCGACGATGCGATCGCTCAGGTTCAGCGACACATTCACGTCTGGATGCAGCGCGACGAACGCCGGCACCAAGGCCGCCACATGGCGTCGCCCGAAACCGGCCGGGGCGGTGACGCGCAGGAAGCCACTGGCCTTGACGCCGCCCGCGCTGACGCTGGCCTCGGCGTTGTTGAGTTCAGCCAATACCCGCTGACAGTCTTCGAGAAAAGCGCTGCCTTCATGGGTCAGGGTGATGCGCCGCGTGGTGCGCACCATCAGCTTCACGCCCAGGCGCGCTTCCAGCGCATCGAGGCGCCGCCCGATCACCGCCGGCGCGATGCCTTCCGCCGCCGCCGCTGCGGTCAGTGTGCCGCGCGCGGCCACCTGGGTGAACGATTCGATCTGCTTGAGCTTGTCCACACGTTTAATCTTTTCAACACCGCTCGATTACATTTTTAAAAGTCATGAATGTATTGTCCGAACGAAGATTAATTGATGAATAAGTTTGGAATACAGTGTCTACCCGGGCATTTCCTTGCCTGTTTTCAACCCGAAAGTTCGACGACATGACCGCACGCACCACCGTCCATGGCCTTCAGGTTGCCACCGTCCTGCATCGCTTCATCGAAGACCAGGTGCTGCCGGGCACCGGTATCGATGCGGCCACGTTCTGGAAAGGCTTCGACGCCATCGTCAGCGACCTGGCGCCGAAAAATGCCGCTCTGCTGGCCGAGCGGGATCGCCTTCAAACCGAGCTGGATGCCTGGCACCGTGCCAACCCCGGCCCGATCACCAAGCCCAAGGCCTATCGCCGATTCCTGCAAAGCATCGGCTACCTCGCGCCGGTGCCGGGCAAGGTCAAGGTGAGCACGAAAAACGTCGATAGTGAACTGGCGCTGCAGGCCGGCCCGCAACTGGTGGTGCCAATCACCAATGCGCGTTACGCGCTGAACGCAGCGAACGCGCGCTGGGGCTCACTGTATGACGCGCTCTATGGCACCGATGCGATCCCGGAGACCGATGGCGCCGAGAAGGGTGCTGGCTACAACCCGGTGCGCGGCGCCAAAGTCATTGCCTACGCGCGCCACGTGCTCGACCGCACCGTGCCGCTGAAGAAGGGTTCGCACGTCGATTCGATCGCTTATGCCGTCGTGGACGGTGAGCTCAGCGTGACGCTCAAGAACGGCCGCCGGGTCGGCTTGGCGAAACCGAAGCAGTTCCTCGGCCACCAGGGCGACGCCGCGGCGCCCTCGTCGGTGCTGTTCCAGCACCACGGCCTGCATCTCGATCTGCGCATCGACCGCAGCACCGTCACCGGCGCGAGCGATGCGGCCGGCGTCTCCGACCTGGTGCTCGAATCGGCGCTGTCGACCATTCTTGACCTCGAAGATTCGGTCGCCGTCGTCGATGCCGACGACAAGGTGCAGGCTTACGGCAACTGGCTGGGCGTGCTCAAGGGCACGCTGACGGAATCCGTGAGCAAGGGTGGCAAGACCTTCACGCGCAGCCTGAATCCCGATCGCGTCTACACCGGTCGCCAGGGCGAGGCCGTCACGCTGCACGGCCGCTCACTGATGTTCGTTCGCAATGTCGGCCACCTGATGACCAACCCGGCAGTGCTGTGGGCGAATGGGCAGGAGATTCCCGAAGGCATCCTTGACGCCGTGGTCACCACCACGATCGCACTGCACGACCTGAAGCGTGCGCACCCAACGATCCGCAACTCGCGCGCCGGTTCGGTCTACATCGTCAAGCCGAAGATGCACGGGCCGACCGAGGTGGCGTTTGCCAGCGAGCTGTTCGGTCGCGTTGAAAAGCTGCTCGGCCTGCCGAAAGCGACCGTCAAGCTCGGTCTCATGGACGAGGAGCGCCGCACCAGCGTGAACCTGAAGGCCTGCATCGCCGCGGCAGCCGACCGCGTGGCCTTCATCAACACCGGCTTCCTCGATCGCACCGGCGACGAAATGCACACCGCCATGCAGGCCGGCGCGATGCTGCGCAAGGGCGACATGAAAACCAGCACCTGGATCGCGGCCTACGAGCGCAACAACGTGCTGGTCGGTTTGAGCTGCGGTCTGCGTGGCAAGGCCCAGATCGGCAAGGGCATGTGGGCCATGCCCGACCTGATGGCCGCGATGCTGCAGCAGAAGATCGCGCACCCGAAAGCCGGCGCCAACACCGCCTGGGTGCCGAGCCCGACGGCAGCCACGCTGCACGCGCTGCACTATCACCAGGTCGATGTGTTCGCGGTACAGAAGCAGCTCGAGAAGCAGGATGCCGATGGGCTGGCCGATGAACTGCTGACCGGTCTGCTGACGGTTCCGGTGGTCAAGAAGGCGAACTGGAGCGATGCCGAGAAGCAGCAGGAGCTCGACAACAACGCACAGGGCATCTTGGGCTATGTGGTGCGCTGGGTCGACCAGGGCGTCGGTTGCTCGAAGGTGCCCGACATCCACGACATCGGCCTGATGGAAGACCGCGCCACCCTGCGCATCAGCAGCCAGCACATGGCGAACTGGTTGCACCACGGCGTCGTCACGAAAGCGCAGGTGAACAGCACGCTCAAGCGCATGGCCAAGGTCGTCGATCAGCAGAACCCCGGCGACCCGCTGTACCAGAAGATGGCCGGCCGCTTCGATAAGTCGATCGCCTTCCAGGCGGCGCGCGATCTGGTCTTCAGGGGCCTCGCGCAACCCAGCGGCTACACCGAGCCGCTGTTGCATGCGGCCCGGCTGCGGGTGAAGGCGATGGGCTGATCGCACCGGAGGCCATTCGGCGGGGGTGGTACAAGACTTGTTGCCTCCCACTTCCCACCGCCGACCATGCCCCACCTGCTTCACATTCAAAGCTCGCCACGCCCGCAGCGCTCGGCGTCCATCGAGGTCGCGCAGGCCTTCATCGAGGGCTGGCGCGCGCGCCATCCGCAGGCCAGCATCGACACGCTCGATGTGTGGACGACCCCGTTGCCTGAGTTCGACGGCGAGGCCCTGGGCGCGAAGTACGCGGCGCTCGAAGGCAACCCGCGCAGCCCTGCGCAAGTGCAGGTGTGGGCCAACATCGAGGCCCTGGGCCAGCGCTTTCATCGCGCCGACGTGGTCGTGATCAGCGTGCCGATGTGGAATTTCGGCATTCCGTACCGGCTGAAGCACATGATCGATGCGGTGTCGCAGAAGGACGTGCTGTTCACCTTTGACGAGCGCGGCCTGCTGGGCCTGCTGGGCGGCCGCAAGGCGGTGGTGGTGGCGGCACGCGGCGTGGCCCTCGGCGAGAACTTCCCGGCCGCCGAGTTCGACCATCAGACCAGCTACCTGACGATGTGGGCGCGCATGGTGGGCATCACCGAGGTGCACACGGTGTCAGTGGAGAAAACCCTGTTCGGCCCCGAAGCCGACACCGCCTCACGGGCGCAGGCCAAGGCGGAAGCGGCCTCGCTCGCCGCGTCGATCTGAGGCCGATGCTGAAGAAGCGGCCTGACAATGGGGTGCAAAGCCCGGTCGGCCGGACTTTTCGGCTCGTTGCATCTTTTCGCCCTGCATCGAACGTAGTGTGTTGACGCGCCCATTTGTCCGTTGTCCGCTCCCATTGCCATGCCCGAACCGATCCCACAGAGCAACGATGCCTTCGACTACGAGGCGGCTGTCGAAGCCTGCGCTCGCGGCGAGCGCTTCGCGCTGAACGCGCTGTACCAGCGTGAAGCGCGTTGGCTGCTGGGGGTCGCGCAGCGCATCGTTGGTGACCGCGACCACGCGCACGACGTGCTGCAGGACGCGTTCCTGCAGATCTGGCAGAAAGCAGCCAGTTACCAACGCTCGCTCGGCTCGGCACGCGGCTGGGTCTATACCGTGGTGCGACACAAGGCGCTCGACTTGGCACGCCGTTCGGGTCGCGAGGTCAGCGTCGGCGACGACCTGGAAGCGCTGTCCGACGCCCGCCAGGCCGGCCAGGGCGATGCCGCGGGCCCCGACACCACCGCGCTGGAGCGCTGTCTCGATGCCCTCGATGAGCGCAAGCGCGAGTGCATCGTCGGCGCATTCGTCGAGGGCTACACCCACGAACAGATCGCGACCCGACTGTCCACCCCGGTGGGCACCGTCAAGTCGTGGATCCGCCGCGGCCTGCTGGCGCTGAAGGAGTGTCTGTCATGACATTCGACGACCCCGAAGAGCGCAGCGCCAGCGCTGGCGAGTACGTGCTCGGCACGCTATCGCCGGCCGATCGTGAATCGTTCGAGCGGGCGCTGCCCGGCAACGCCGCGCTGCAGGCCGAGGTGTACTACTGGCAGGACCGCTTGCTGCCGCTCGCGAACCAGGTGCCTGCGGCAGAGCTGGCACCACAGCTGTGGCCGGACATCGAGGCCCGTTTGGGCGTCGTGCCGACCGCGGCGCCTGCCACAGTGCCGACTGCACCCGCGGCCAACGACCCGATGTGGCAACGGCTGCGCCATTGGCGCGTCGTCAGCGGCATGGCGATCGCCGCCTCGGTGCTGCTGGCCAGCCTGCTGGTGCTGCGTGCACCGGGGCCGCCCGCCGCCTCGGCCGACCGCTACCTCGCGCTGCTGCAAGCACCCGACAAGTCCACCGGCTGGGTGGTCGAGGTGACGGCCGGTGACAAGGTGCGGCTGATGCCGGTCGGCAACACGGCCGACGTGCCCGCCGGCAAGGCGCTGCAGTTCTGGACCAAAGCCGAAGGCGCTGCGGGCCCAACCTCGCTGGGGTTGATCCGCCCTGGCCAGGTCACCGAACTGCCCGCCACGCGACTGCCCGCGGTGGGTGAGCGCACGCTGTTCGAGCTGACGCTCGAACCCGAAACCGGTTCGCCGATCGGCCGGCCGACCGGCCCGGTGCTGTTCATCGGGCGCACCGTTCGGCTGTAGAGCAACCACAGCGGCACGGGGGCGCGCGAGGGCGCCCAGTGCGTGCTCGCACGGTTCGTGCATGACGGTGGCACCACCACTCAGCGCTGCCCGACGTGACCATTGCTCCCGCGACCCGCATCGTTGTCGTCGGCGCCGGCTTTGCCGGCACCAACCTCGTCCGCGCGCTCGACGGCAAGCTGCCGGCCGATTGCCTGCTGACGCTGGTGTCCGACGAGAGTTACACCACCTTCAACCCGATGCTGCCGGAGGCGGTTGGCGCCTCGGTATTCCCCGAGCAGGTGATCGTGCCCGTGCGCGAAATGCTGCCGCAGAGTCCCACGCACCAGTTCATCATGGGCTCGGTGGCCGAGGTCGATTCGACGGCGCGCCAACTGACCTTGCGCAGCCTGTCGGGCGAGTTGCAGCTGGGCTACGACCATCTGGTGCTGGCCATCGGCAACCGGGCGCGCCTCGATCTGATGCCCGGCATGGCCGAGCACGCGCTGCCGCTGAAGACAGTGGGCGACGCGATGCACATCCGTAACACCGTGCTGCGCCGCCTGGCCCGCATCGAGCTGGAAGCCGACCCAGCACTGCGCCGTCAGCTCGGCCATTTCATCGTCGTCGGCGGCGGGTTTTCCGGCGTCGAGGTGGCGGGGGAGCTGATCGACTGCCTGCGCAACATCCGGCATTTCTATCCGCGCATCGCACTCGACGAATTGCAGGTCACGGTCCTGCACTCGTCAGAGCGGCTGCTGCCGGAGTTGTCGCCACGGCTGGGTGCCGCCGCGCTGCGGTCGCTGCGCAGGCGCGGCGTGACGGTGCGGCTGGACACGCTGGCCGCCTCGGTGTCGGCCGATGGCGTCACGCTGAAATCCGGCGAACTGATCGAAGGGCACACCGTGTTGTGCACCATCGGCACGGCGCCCAACCCGCTGCTGCGGCGGCTGGGTGCAGCCACCACCAGCGGGCGCATCATCGTGCGGGGCGACCTGTCGGTACCGGGCACACCGGGGCTGTGGGCGGTGGGTGACTGTGCTTATGTGCCGAACGCTCTGGACGGCAATGCCTCACCGCCGACCGCACAGTTCGCCGTTCGCCAGGCGCGGCATCTGGCCACCAACTTGCTGCACGCGCTGAAGGGTGAGCCCACCACGCCGTTCGGCCACCGCTCGCGCGGCATGATGGCATCGATCGGGCATCTGAATGGCGTGGCCGAAGTCGCCGGTGTGGCACTGACCGGCTGGCTGGCCTGGCTGGTCTGGCGTGCTTATTACCTGTCGCAAATGCCGTCGTCAGGGCGCCGGTTTCGCATCTTCTTCGAGTGGTTCTGGGGCATGTTCTACCCACCCGACATCACCCACCTGCGCTTCACCCGCAGCGCCGAGATGCAAGCCGATGAGCAGCGTCGCTATGCGGAACACGATGCGCAGACGGCGACAGCGCCGGAGTCTGGGCAGGCGTGACCTTCGCTCAAACCAGTTCGCGCCGCAACAGACGTTCGAGCACGCGCAGCGGCGAGGTCGACGCATCGCGCATGCCGTTGATCGGCAGGTAGAACGTCTGCTCGAACAGGTGCTGGCCGGCCATCGCCGCGTGCGAGACCTGGTCGGTGTAGACCAGCCAGCTGCTGCCGGGTGCGAACTGTTGGGTGTGCTGCGGGGCCTGGGCCTGGTAGGCGGCGTCCGCCTTCATCTGGTCATGCAGTTGCAGCATGAAATGGTCGTAGGCGCTGCGCCTGGATTTGGTGATGCCCAGCGAGTGCAACACCGCGCTGCTGCCCCACAGCGGGCGATGCAGGGACGGCAGGTAGCGCCGCGCCACGCCCTCGAACGACTCGCCGAGGCGCCAGGTGCGGGGCCGGCTCTCGGGGTGCACATTGGTGAACAGCCGAAGGATGCGCTTGCCCTGGGTCGGTGACGACGGGAAGCTGTCGACATGCAGCCGGGTGTCGTCCTTGCGCCAGGAGGTGGTTCGACCTTCGACCTCCACCGGCCGGAAGCTGGTGCGGCCGGCCTGGGTTGCCGGCAAGTAGCTCGGCAGCAGCTGGCGCAGCAAGGTCGCGCTGCTGCTCGCATAGCGTTCCACCATGCCGCGCAGCGGTTCGAGGTTGTCGCGGCTGCCTTGCAGCGCGCCAGTGGCCGGGTTCAGGCTGATGTTCTTGCCGGCGTCGGCCAAGCGGGGGTCGAGGAACCTGAGTTCGGCCTCGTGCAGCGGGAAAGCGAGGTGCGGCAGCAACAAGACGCTGCCGCCTTCGAGGGCCTGCAGTGCGGCGTCCTGCTGCTGGGATGAACACGCCTGGTCCCAGTGTTCGATGGGCAGGCTGACGATGTCGGTCAAGTCGGCGTTCCTCGCTTTTTCGATCGGAGACGATACCCCCAGACCGCTATCGAGGCGCCGCGTCGGGTCCGCTGACCTTGTTGGCCGATGCCATCGGCCACAGTGCCAGCGGCGCCTGCAACAGCGCATAAATGCCGTAGGTGGCTGCCGCCGCCACCGCCAGCGGCGGCGCGATCCCGAAAACCGACCAGCCGGCGGCGGCCGCCGCCTCGCGCGTGCCCCAGCCGCCGAAGCTGACCGGCATCGAGGCCAGCAGCAGGATCGGCGCCGTGGTCACCACGATCAACCAGGCCGGCAAGGCGACGCCGAACGCCCGCGCGGCGCAGAACAGGGCGCCCACGGTGAACACATGCACCAGCAGCGAGGCCGCAGCCTGCCACAGGTACTGCTTCAAGCCCTTGGGCCGTTGCAGCAACTCGACTGCCGTCGCGCGGCGGCTGCCGGGCTGCGCCCCCCGCCCGGCCAGCGTGGCCAGGGCCAGCAACACACAAAGCGGCAGGACCAGCACCGCCAGCAGCAGCATCGCCGCGAGCCACGCCGTGCTCCACGCATCGGGCATCTGCAGCAGCCCTCGCACACGCTGCATCTCGGGCGTGCCCAGCCCGCCGAACAGGCCCAGCGCGGCCAGTGCGAACAGGATCCACAGGCCACTCAACCGGTCCAGCACCACCGACAGGCCGGCGGCACCCCGTGGGCAACCGTCGCGCTGCAATTGCCAGGCCCGAAACAGATCGCCCCCGACCACCGCGCCAGGCAGCACGATGTTGATGGCGGCGCCTTGGAAATACACCGCCGTCGACCAGCGTGGGCTGACCGCATGTCCCAGCCAGCGCGCCAGCTCGCCCCAGCGCAGCGCGGCCGAGACATTGCCTGCGAACGCGCAGAGCAGCCCGGCCGCGAGCCACCGGCCATCGGCCCCGCGCAGCGCGGCCCAGATCGCCTGCGGACCCGCCCACCACACCACACCGCCGAGCAACAACGGCGCGCCTAGCAGGCGCAGCACCTGCCACGTACGCCGCCGCGACGACACGCTCAAGCGCCGGCGCCGCGGGAGCTGCCGGGAAAGTAGCGCGGTTTGAACCAGTCGGTGAAACGCTGCACGCCGACGGCCAGTGGGGTGCTCGGGCTGAAGCCGACCCAGGCGTCGAGCGCGGCGGTGTCGGCGTGCGTAGCGAGCACATCACCCGGTTGCAGCGGCAGCATCTCGCGCACCGCGGTGACGCCCAGCGCCCGTTCCATCGCGTCGATGAAGTCCAGCAGCGGCACTGGCGTGCTGTTGCCGATGTTGAAGAGGCGCCACGGCGCACTGCTGCTGGCCGGGTCGGGCGCAGCGGGGTCGTAGTGCGGGTTCGCCGTCGCCGGCTTGTCGAGCACGCGCAGCACGCCTTCGACAATGTCGTCGACGTAGGTGAAGTCGCGCGTCATCCGGCCCTGGTTGTAGACCTTGATCGGGCGGCCCGCGAGCATCGCGTCGGCGAACAGGAAGGGCGCCATGTCGGGCCGGCCCCAGGGCCCGTAGACGGTGAAGAAGCGCAACCCGGTCGTCGGCAAGCCGTAGAGGTGGCTGTAGCTGTGCGCCATCGCCTCGTTGGCCTTCTTGGTGGCGGCATACAGGCTCACCGGGTGATCCACCGCATCGGCCTCCGCATACGGCAGCTTCGCGTTGCCACCGTAGACGCTCGATGAGCTGGCGTAGACCAGGTGCGCCACACCGTGGTGACGGCAGCCTTCCAGCACATTGGCAAAGCCGATCAGGTTGCTGTCGACGTAGGCCATCGGGTGGGTCAGCGAATAGCGTACGCCGGCCTGCGCGCCCAGGTGCACGACGCCATCGAAACGCTCGCGGGCGAACAGCGCGGCCATGCCGTCGCGGTCGGCGAGATCAAGCTTGTGGAATGCAAACGCTTCCGACCCGTTCAGGCGCGCCAGCCGGTCGCCCTTCAGTGCCGGGTCGTAGTAGTCGTTCAGGTTGTCGATGCCGACCACGCGGTCGCCGCGCGCCAGCAGCCGCTGCGCGACGAACATACCGATGAAGCCGGCCACGCCGGTGACGAGGACTTTCATGTCGGAAGCAGCGCCACAATTCGAAGCTTGAGGGCCGAGGATGGATGTTGGCTCATTGTCCCGTGTTTCGCATGCCGCACCCCTTGCCGAATCCCACCGCTGCGTTGAATCTGCCACTCGATGCGCTGCCTGCGCACTGCGATGTGCTGGTCGTCGGCGCCGGGCCGGCCGGCAGCGCGGCAGCGATCACGCTGGCGGGCGCCGGGTTCGACGTGGTGCTGATCGACCAGCAGGCGTTCCCGCGCGACAAGGTCTGCGGCGACGGCCTGATCCCCGACGCGCACCACGCGCTGCGCCGGCTGGGGCTGCTCGACGCGGTGCTGGCGCGCGCGCGCTCGGTGCGCCATGTCGCGGTGATCGGCCCGCGCGGCGGACGCATCGACGTGCCGGGCACGCTGGCCGTGCTGCCGCGCCGCGAGCTGGATTGGATGCTGTGCGAGGCGGCGGTCGAGGCCGGCGCGCGGATGCACGCACCAGCGCGTTTTGTCAGCCTGCTGGAAGAAGGCGAAGCCCACGGACGCCGTGTCGTCGGTGCCACCGTGCGCACGGCGGATGTGACCCGTGAGGTGCGCGCCACATGGGTGCTGATCGCCAGCGGCGCGCCGCCGCAGGCGCTGCTGGCCGCCGAGATGTGCGAGCGCCGCACACCCACCGGCGTGGCGCTGCGCGGCTATGTGAAAAACCCGGCGATGGTCGATCGCATCACCGAACTCGAGGTGGTGTGGCACCCGCGGATGAAGCGCGGCTACGGCTGGGTCTTTCCGGGCCCCGATGGCGTGTTCAACATCGGCGTCGGCGTGGCGCACAGCCATGCATTTGCCGACACGCCTGGCCGTGATGCGGGCCAGACGATGCAAAACGTCAACCTGCGCACGATGTTCGACGAATTCACTCGCGTTCACCAGGCTGCTGGCGATCTGGTGGCCGGCGGTGAGTGGGTCGGCGAGCTGAAGGGCGCGCCGCTGCGCTGTTCGCTGCGAGGCGGGAAGCTGTCGCGACCGGGCTTGCTGGTGACCGGCGAAGCCGCCGGCAGCACCTACGCCTTCACCGGCGAAGGCATCGGCAAGGCGCTGGAAACCGGGCTGGCTGCCGCCGACGTGCTGATCGATGGGCGCCGCCAGCAACTCCCGGAGGCCCAGGTGCGCGCCACCTACGAGCAGCAGGTGCGCGCGCTGCAACCGCGCTACGAGATGTACGACAAGGCGAACATCGTCAACATGCACCCGTGGCTGGTCGACCTGGTGGTGTGGAGCGCCAAGCGCAGCCCGAGCCGCCTGCGGCGCATGACCGGCTTGCTCGAAGAAACGCACCTGCCACGCAGCCTGCTGACGGTGAAAAGCTGGCTGCGCCTGCTGTTCGTGCACAGCTGAGGGCCGACCGCATGTGTCAGCTCCTCGGAATGAACGGCAACACGCCGACCGACATCGTGTTCAGCTTCACCGGCTTTTCGACCCGCGCTGCCGAGCACCAGGACGGCTTCGGCATCGCGTTCTTCGAAGGCGCCGGGCTGCGGCTGTTCGTCGATGCGCAAAGCGCGCGCCATTCGCCGGTGGCGGAGATGGTGCGGCGCTACCCGATCCGTTCGACCAACGTGATTGCGCACATCCGCAAAGCCACGCAGGGTCGCGTCGCGCTGGAAAACTCGCACCCCTTCGTGCGCGAGCTCTGGGGCCGCTATTGGGCGTTTGCGCACAACGGCAACCTGGTCAACTACGCGCCGCGATTGCACGCGTCGTTCCACCCGGTCGGCGACACCGACAGCGAACTCGCGTTCTGCTGGCTGATGCAGGAGCTGGCCAAGGCGCACGCCCGCATGCCCTCGGTGGCCGAGCTGACCGCGACCTTGCGCGAGCTGGTGCCGCAGATCGCCGCGCACGGCAGCTTCAATTTCATGTTGAGCCAGGGCGAAGCGCTGTGGGCGCACTGCTCGACGCAGCTCAGCTACCTGGTGCGCCAGCACCCGTTCCACGAAGCGCGCCTGCAGGACGACGACATCAGCGTCGACTTCGCCCGGCTCACCACCCCGACCGACCGGGTGGCGTTGATCGTCACCGACCCGCTGACCTGCGACGAAGCCTGGATCGCTTTCGCGCCGGGCGAGCTGAAGGTGTTCGTCGGCGGTGAGCCCCTGGCAACGGTTTGATCGACGCGCCGAGACGCGGCAGGCTCCTACAGCGACAGTTACGACTTCCTACGCTGTGGTGATGCGGCCTTTGGCAGAATCATGCTGGCCAGAAGCGGTCCTTTTCACGCCGCACAGGACCTGTGTTGATCTTTTCCCGATTCCCGATTTCACGTGGCGCTGTTGTCCGCCACACCCCGGCGGCACTGGCCGGCGCATGCCTGCTGGTCTTGGCGGCCTGTGGCGGCGGTGGTAGCTGGTGGTGGTAGCACCGGCACCTTGAGCCTGGCGCTGACCGATGCACCGTCTTGCGGCTACGACGCCGTCAATGTCACGGTGGAAAAGGTCCGCGTGCACAAGAGCGGCAGCGCCACCGACACCGACAGCGGTTGGTCCGAAGTGGTGCTTTCCACACCCACGCGGCTGAACCTGCTGACACTGACCAACGGCGTGCTTGATGAGCTCGGCCAGACCGCGCTGCCGACCGGCAAGTACACCCAGTTGC
Source organism: Burkholderiales bacterium (assembly GCA_025352345.1). Classification (GTDB taxonomy): domain Bacteria; phylum Pseudomonadota; class Gammaproteobacteria; order Burkholderiales; family Burkholderiaceae_C; genus PBB1. The sequence goes on from JANXTP010000199.1 coordinate 12,928, forward strand.
GCCTGGTGCTGTCGCCGAACGACAGCGCCCACCCGCTGGCCAATTCGGTAACGCCGACCGGCGGCAGCGAAACTGCCTTGACCACGCCCAGTGGCCAGCAAAGCGGCATCAAGACCAACATCGACATCGACATCGCCGCCGACAAGGTGGCCGACTTCGTGCTCGACTTCCAGGTCTGCAAGTCGATCGTCAAGCGCGGCAACACCGGGCAGTACAACCTGAAGCCAGTGATCACCGTGCTGCCGCGCCTGTCGGACGCCGGCATGCGCATCGTCGGCTACGTCGACACCACGCTGACGCCAGCGACGACCAGCGTGTCGGCCCAGGTCGGCGGGGTGCCGGTGCGTTCAACGCCACCGGATTCGACCGGCAAGTTCGTGCTGTACCCGGTGCCGGCCGGTAATTACGACCTGGTGGTCAATGCCGAGGGTCACGTCACCGCAGTGGTCACCGGCGTGCCGGTGGTCACGACCGCGTACACCTACGTCAACACCACCACCTCGCGCATCAACCCGCCAGCAGCAACGGCACGCAGCGTGAGCGGCACCGTCAGCACCGGCGTCGACCCGATCGATGCGGTGGTGCGCGCGCTGAAGCTCTACGACGGCGGCCTGACGGTCGAACTGGGCGCGGTGCCGGTCGATGCGCTGAACGGGACGTACTCGTTCAGCCTGCCGGCCGAAGCCCCGCTGCGTGCAGCATATGCCGCAGAGACCACACCGCTGGTGTTCGCGACCGATCCGATCTCGCCGACCGGCCTGTACACGCTGGAGGCAACGTTCGCCAGCACCGCCAAGACCCAGGTGGTCGATGTCAGCGCGGGATCTGTCACCGCGACGACGTTCACGTTCCCGTAACTGTCTCTTCCATCACCATTGAACCGGCGCTGAAAGGCGCCGGTTTTTTTATGGGCCACGACACCGTGAGGCGACGCTGCGGATTCCTCGTTGCTCGGCCCGCGCCGCAAAGCTGAGACACTGCACGGCCGCTCCGTCGCACGCGCCCGCGCACTGCCCTCGCGCTGTTCATCCCGCTAAGCCCATGACACTTCCTCCGAGTCCCGCTCCCCGCTTCGACACCTTCTTGCGCCACGACACACTGACGCAGTTGCTGGCCGAGTACGCCGCGGCTTACCCCGGGCTGGTGTCGGTGGTGTCGATCGGCAAGAGCCACGAGGGCCGTGACATCTGGGCCGTGGTGGTGACGAATTCAGCCACCGGCATCGACACCGACAAGCCAGCGTTCTGGGCCGACGGCAACATCCACGCGGCCGAGCTGTGCGCCAGCACCGCCTGCCTGTATTACCTGCACCAGCTGGTCACCGGCCACGGCAGCGACCGCAACATCACCCAGCTGCTCGACACCCGCGTCGTCTACCTGTGCCCGCGGCTGAACCCCGACGGCGCCGAGCTGGCGCTGGCCGACCGGCCACGGCACATCCGCTCGTCCACACGGCGCTATCCGCATGCAGAAGCCGCGGTCGACGGCCTGACGGTGGAAGACATCGACGGCGACGGCCGCGTGCTGATGATGCGCATCCCTGACCCGCACGGCAGCTACAAGTGCAGCGAGCTGGACCCGCGCATGATGGTGACGCGCGAGCCGGGCGAGTTCGGCGGCGATTACTACCGCGTGATCCCCGAAGGCACGCTGCAGCAGTACGACGGCCTCACAGTGCAAGTGAACCCCGATGCCGAAGGGCTGGATCTGAACCGCAATTTCCCGTCGCAGTGGCGGCAGGAACATGAGCAGCCTGGCGCCGGCCCCTACCCGACCAGCGAGCCCGAAGTACGCGCCATGGTCGACTTCATCACCAGCCACCCGAACATCGGCGCGGTGGTCAGCTTCCACACCCACAGCGGCGTGATCCTGCGGCCCATGGGCACGCAAAGCGACGACGACATGATCCCCGAGGACCTGTGGTCGTTCAAGCGCTTCAGCGCGCTCGGCGCCAAGCTGACCGGCTACCCGGCGGTCAGCGCCTGGCACGAGTTCAAGTACCACCCGAAGGAGATCATCACCGGCACGCAGGACTGGGCCTATGAGCACCTGGGCATGCTGTTCTGGACGGTAGAGATCTGGTCGCCGAACGCCGAGGCCGGCATCACTGGCTACCCGTGGATCGACTGGTACCGCGAGCACCCGGTGGCCGATGACCTGAAGCTGTTGAAATGGAGCGACGAGCAGTGCGGCGGGCAGGCCTATGCGCCATGGCGGCCGTTCCAGCACCCGCAGCTCGGCGTGGTGGAGATCGGCGGCTGGGACCACCAGAACTACTGGCGCAACCCGCCGCCGCACCTGCGTGAACGCGAGGCCGCGCGCTTCCCGGCGTGGATGACGCAGCTCGCCTTGAGCCTGCCGAAGCTGGAGCTGCTGCGCACCGAAGTGCGCGCGCTCGGCCCCGACACCTGGCGCGTGCGGCTGGCGGTCGCCAACAGCGGCTGGCTGCCCTGCTACATCAGCAAGCGTGCGCTGGAACGCAAGGTGGTGCGCGGCGTGATGTTCGAACTGCACCTGCCCCAGCTCAATGGCAGCGCCGATCCGGCTGTCTCGCTGGTCAGCGGCCAGCTGCGCTACGAAGGCCCGCAGCTCGAAGGCCATGCGCCGGAAGAGTCGCTGCTGGGCCGCCAGGGCGAACACAACGCGACCCCCGACCGGGCCGTCGGCGAATGGGTGGTGCGGGCACCGCAGGGCACACGGCTGGCGCTGACGGCGCGGGCCGATCGCGCCGGCATCGTGCGGGCCGAGGTCAGCCTGGATTGATCGCGTCGAGACGCGCCGGCGATCGGCTCGGCACCGAGCCCTCAGCGAGCGCTGTTCAACTGCTGGCGCGTCGCCTCGGCAACACGCCGCGCGGCGTCAGCAAAGTCATCGCCAGCACTCGCGTACAACACCGCGCGCGATGAGTTGACCGCAATCGGGCCGGTGGTGTTTCCGTTCTGCGCACGCCACCCTGCGCGCACCGTCGCCACCGCATCGCCGCCCTGCGCACCAACCCCCGGGATCAGCAGCGGCAGCGTCGGCGCCAGCTCGCGCACCCGCGCGATCTCGGCGGGAAAGGTCGCGCCGACCACCAGGCCGAGCTGGCCGGTGCGGTTCCACGGGCCCTGAGCCAACCGCGCGATGTGCTCGTACAGCAGGTCGCCGGGCTGCCCGTCGGCGCCGACGATGCGCTGCGCTTGCAGGTCCGAGCCGCCGGGATTAGACGTGCGGCACAGCAGGATCAAGCCCTTGTCGGCGTAGTCCAGGTAAGGCTCGATCGAGTCGTGCCCCATGAACGGCGAGAGCGTCACCGCGTCGGCCCGGTAGCGCTCGAAGGCCTCACGGGCGTACTGCTGCGCGGTGCTGCCGATGTCGCCGCGCTTCGCGTCGAGGATCACCGGCACGGCAGGCGCCACCGCATGGATGTGCGCGATCAGCGCTTCCAGCTGCTCCTCGGCGCGGTGCGCGGCGAAGTAGGCAATCTGCGGCTTGAACGCGATCGCCAGGTCTTTCGTGGCATCGACGATGGCGGAGCAGAAGTCGAAGATGCGGCTGGCATCGCCTTTCCAGGCGCCCGGAAACTTCGACGGCTCGGGGTCGAGACCGATGCAGAGCAGCGAGTTGTTGAGGAGCTCGGCAGCGAGCAGTTGGTCGGTGAAGCTCATGGGGTGATCGGGCGTGCGCAGACTTCAAACCCGCCGCGCCAGCTCCGCTGCCAGGCCGACATACGACCCCGGCGTCATCGCCAGCAGCCGCTCTTTCTCTGCCGCCGGAATCTCCAGCGTCGCGATGAATTCCTGGATCGACTCGCGGGTGATGGTCTTGCCGCGCGTTAGCTCCTTGAGTCGCTCGTACGGGTTCGGCAGGCTGTAGCGGCGCATCACGGTCTGGATCGGTTCGGCCAGCACTTCCCAGGCGTCGTCGAGGTCGGCCGCCAGGCGCGCCTCGTTGACTTCGAGCTTGCCCAGGCCGCGCAGCAGGCTGTCGGCACCGAGCAGCGCGTAGCCGAGCGCCACGCCCATGTTGCGCAGCACGGTGCTGTCGGTCAGGTCGCGCTGCAGGCGGCTGATCGGCAGCTTCTGGCTCATGTGCGTCAACATCGAATTCGCCAGGCCGAAGTTGCCTTCGGCGTTCTCGAAGTCGATCGGGTTGACCTTGTGCGGCATCGTGCTGCTGCCGATCTCGCCTTCCTTCAAGCGCTGCTTGAAGTAGCCCAGGCTGATGTAGCTCCACACGTCGCGCGACCAGTCGATCAGGATGGTGTTGCTGCGCGTCACCGCATCAAACAGCTCGGCCATGTAGTCGTGCGGTTCGATCTGGATCGTGTACGGGTTGAAGCTGAGCTTCAATTGCCGCTCGACGACGCGGCGGCTGAAGGCCTCCCAGTCGACCTCGGGATACGCCGCCAGGTGCGCGTTGTAGTTGCCGACCGCGCCGTTCATCTTCGCGAGCAAGGCCACCGAAGCGATGCGCGCGCGCGCCGTTGTCAGTCGCGCGACCACGTTGGCGATCTCTTTGCCGACGGTGGTCGGGCTCGCGGTCTGACCGTGCGTGCGAGCGAGCATCGCCACGGCGGCAAGCGTGTGCGCCATCGCGGTCAGTTTGGCGACGAGCGCGTCGATCGCCGGCAGCAGCACCTCGTCTCGCGCGCTCTTGAGCATCAGGCCGTGGCTGGTGTTGTTGATGTCTTCGCTGGTGCAGGCGAAGTGCACGAACTCGGCCGCCGCCTTCAGCTCGACCCTCGATGCCATGCGCGACTTGAGCCAGTACTCGAC
>JANXTP010000205.1 GCA_025352345.1 Burkholderiales bacterium
GTGGACAAGTGGCGGCGGCTACTTGGCGTTCTTTTCGGCCGGTCGTTTCGATTGACGCGGTGCATGCACAGGCACCACTTCTCGAACCTTGTCTCGGCCGGCAGTTGCATCGGTCTGCGCGTGCAACGGGAACTGCTGCGGGCTCAGCGGCGTGGTGGGCAGCGCTGGCTTGTTCGAGCTTTTAGACGGCTTCATGATCGGATCCGGTTGGTCAGCGCAGTGAACTGGGCGGCTCTCGAGACTTCCGACAGCGCATTGACAGCCACTGAGTCGCCCTGTTGGGTTGGAGGGACATTTTGGCCATGCCCTCATGAACTCGGGTGCTGTCGTCCTGGACGTTTTCTCTGCCAGTGGGAGCACCTGCGAAACAGCTTACCGGGCTGTCACACCGCGGCTGTAGGACAACACCGCCTCCCTTCATCAGCGCCGACCCCCGGCGTGACACTGAGCTCGCACTCAGCCGACAGGGTCAAAATTCAGGCGGCCAGCGGCCGCGCTGAGAGCCCGTAAATATGAAGTTTGGTGCCGCGCTCACCTGAGCCAATGCCGCATCGAGTTCGTCGAATGCGCGGAGCAGCGCCGACCGGTTGTCTTCGGCCGGCGTGATGTCCAGCGTCACCTTCAGCCGGGCCGTGGCGGTCTTCACCAGCGTCGAAAATGCCGGCCCGTCAAGGGTCTTGGGATTCTTTTTGTCGCGGCCCATCGTCCAGGGGCCGACCAGTGCGGGCTCGGACTCGCCATCCCGCGTCATGGCCACGGCCCAGGGCCTGCAAGCCGTCGCCGCGCGATCAGCCCATGGATCGAACTCAACATGGATCAAACTCAAATCAGATCGATTTGAAAAAAATTGTATTAATGATTCTCTGGCGGATGTCGATAACAGATTCAACTCCAGCTCGCCTGCCCGATTCACCCCATGACCAATCTCGTTCCGCGCTACGACGCCGCGCTGGTATCGGCGTCCTTCCTGATCGCAACGCTGTCGGCCTACCTGATGCTCGACCTCGCCAAACGGCTGCGGCAGGACGATCGGGGCCTGGCGCGGGGCTTGTGGATCGGCGGCTCGCTTGCCATGGGCACGGGCATCTGGGCCATGCATTTCGTCGGCATGCTGGCCTACTCGCTGCCCATCGCACTGGGCTACACCCCGCTCATGACCGTCCTCTCGTGGGGGGCCGGAGTCGCCGCCTGTGCCATTTCACTGCGGGTGGGCAGCGCAGGCCCGCTCACGCCACGCCGATTGGCTGAAGGTTCTTTGACCATGGGCCTGGGCATCTGCGCGATGCATTACACGGGCATGGCCGCACTGGACATGGCGCCGGGAATCGTCTGGAACCCCTGGTTGATCGGCGCCTCGGCAGCCATTGCCGTCGGTGCCTCGGCCGCTGCGCTGATCATCTTCGCCTGGCTGCGGCAGCGCGGCGAACGGCAGGGCAAGCGCTACCAGGTCGCGGCCGCGATGGTGATGGGCCTGGCGGTCACCGGCATGCACTACACCGGCGTGGCGGCCGCCAGTTTCCCCTCGGGGTCGGTGTGCCTCAGCGCCAATGCGCTCGGCGGCAATACGCTGGGGGCGATGGTCGTGTTGACGTCGCTCCTGATGCTCACGCTGACCCTGATCATCTCGAACATCGAACAGCGCATCGGCCGCAGCACGGCGCGCCTGGCCGAATCGCTCAAACGTTCCAACGTCGAGTTGAAGCGGCGCGCCGAACTGCTCGCCCAGGCCGAAGAGATCGCGCTGATCGGTTCGAAAGAAACCGACCTCGTCACTGGCGAGTCGACGCTGTCGGCTGGCCTGTGTCGGCTGTTCGGCGAACCACCGAACACCACCACCGTGGCGCCTGGCTGGTTCATTGCCAGGGTGCCCGCCGACGAGCGCGAATGGGTGCGGTCCATCCGCGAGCTGGCCCAGACCGACGAGGCGTTCGAATTCCAGCATCGCATCATCCGGCGCGATGGCAGCATCCGGACCGTGCTGCACAGGGGTCGGTTGGAACTGGGCGCCGATGGCAAGCCGCTTCGGCTGCACGCCACGCTGCAGGACATCACCTCACGGCGCGAGGCCGAACAGGCGATCGACGACCTCGCCCACATCGACGTCGCCACGGGATTGCCGAACCGCACCGCGCTGCTGCAGCGCCTGCTGGAAGCGACGCTGGCGGCCCAACGCGAAGACCGCAGCATCAGCCTGATCGTGATCGAGATCGACCCGTTCAGGCAGGGCCAGGAAAACTTGGGCTACGCGGCTGGCGACCACTTGCTGAGGCTCGTGGCGCGACGCCTGCGCCAGATGGCACCCGAGGCCGACATGATCGCCCACCTGGGCGCGGGCGAATTCGCGCTGCTTCTGAACGGCCCGGGCGACGCCGGTGAAGACGCCGCGCAAGGCACAGCGCGGGCCCTGGTCGCCGGTGTGGCCGAGCCGTTCCAGATCGGCGCGATCGAGATTTTCGCCACCTGCGCCGTGGGCGTGGCGTTGTGTCCCGCCGATGCGCATTGCCCCGATGAACTGCTCGACCGCGCGGGCGCCTCGGCGCAGCAGGCGCGTCAGCAGGGCACGAACGCAATTTGCTTCTACACCGCAGAAGCGAACAGGCGTGCCCACGCGCGCCTGGCCAACGAAGCCGGACTGCGGCGCGCGCTCGACCGCAACGAGATCTACGTCTGCTACCAACCGCAGGTGGACCTGAGCACCGGCCGCATGGTGGGGCTGGAAGCACTGGCGCGCTGGAACGACGCGACCCGCGGCGAGATCTCGTCGTTGGAATTCATTTCGGTGGCGGAGAAGACCGGCCTCATCATCCCGATCGGCGAATGGGTGCTGCGCAGGGCGTGCCTTGACGGCCTGCGCTGGCAGGCTGAAGGGCACGCGCCACTGCGCGTCGCCGTCAACCTGTCGAGGTCGCAGCTCCAGCAGCCCGACATCGTGCAGCGCATCCAGGCCATCCTGAAGGAAACCGGCATGGACCCGCACTACCTGGGCGTGGAGGTGACCGAGAACATGCTGCTTGACCAGGTCGAGCATGTGGCGCGGACCCTGTCGGCGTTGAAGGCCATCGGCATCGAGATCGCGCTCGACGACTTCGGTACCGGCTACTCGAACCTGAGCTATCTGAGCAAGCTGCCGATCGACGTGCTGAAGATCGACCGCGCGTTCGTCCACGAAGTGACCGCGTCGACGCAGGATGTGTCCATCACCCGCGCTCTCATCAACATGGCCCACGACCTGAAGATGAAGGTGCTGGCCGAAGGCGTCGAGACCGAAGGCCAGCTTGCCTTGCTGGTGGCCAGCCGTTGCGATCAGATGCAGGGCTACTTCTTCAGCCGGCCGGTCCGTGCCGATGCGATCGCGGTGATGCTGCGCGACGACAAGCGCCTGCCCGACCACCTGCTCGAACGCAAGTCGCGCCAGCGCACACTGCTGCTGGTGGACGACGAGGAGAACATCATCGCGGCGCTGCGCCGGCTGTTGCGCCGCGATGGTTACCACATCGTCACCGCCAACAGCGGCGCGCAGGGGTTGCAGCGGCTCGCCGAGAACACCGTCGACGTGATCCTGTCCGATCAGCGCATGCCGGGCATGACCGGCGTCGAGTTCCTGCGCCGCGCCAAGGAGCTGTATCCGGACACCATGCGCATGTCGCTGTCGGGCTACACCGAATTGCAGTCGATTACCGATGCGGTGAACGAAGGCTCGATCTGCAAGTTCCTGACCAAGCCCTGGGACGACGAGATGCTGCGCGGCCATGTTCATGAGGCGTTTCGCCAGAAAGAGATGGCCGACGACAACCGCGAACTGGGCGCGCGCCTGCAATCGGCGAATCAGGAACTCGCCGCCGTCAATGTGCGCATGCAGCGGCAGGTGGGCAGGCAGCTTGACCAAATTCGCCGCGACGAAGCGCGCCTTCTCAGCGCCCAGGGACTGCTGCAGGACATTCCCGCGCCGGTGATCGGCTTCGATGTCGATGGCATGGTGGCGTACCTGAACACCGAGGCGCAGGAGCTGTTTCCGATCGACAACTCACCGCTGGGGCGCGACGCGGCAGATGCCCTGGCGCCGTCGCTGGCGCAGGTCTGGCGCGTCAGCGACGGTAGCCATGTTCGGATCGATCTGGCGGGGCGGGATTTTCAGGTCGTGTGCCGCGCCATCGGCGATGTCGCGAACCAGCGCGGCAAGCTGATGGTGCTGACGCCGCAAGATTCGCCAATGACGGTGTACTGAACCATGCGTGCCATCTCGACCGGCCCGCGGCGGCCGCCGCTTCGAGTTGACGCGCCATTCGAACCCGCCATCCAATGAACAAGCTTCCATGAAACCCGCTTACGAACCGCTCCAGATTGCCGACGTGCGCGACTTGCCGGCGTTGCCCGCAGCGGTGCTGGAACTGCTCGACATGCTGGGCCGCGATGACGTCGAGATCAGCGAGATCGTCGCCCGGATCTCACTCGATCAGGCGCTGACGGCGAAGACGCTGCGCCTGGCCAACTCGTCGTTCTACGGCATGCCCCGGCATGTCGCGTCGGTGACCGACGCCACCGCAGTGCTGGGCTTGCGCACGGTTCGCGCCGTCGTCACGGCTGCGGTGCTGACCGGCAGCTTCAAGCCGCCGGCCTGCCGGGGCTTCGACTTCATGGCGTTCTGGCGCCATGCCGTCAACATTGCCGTGATCGCCCGGTTGGTGGCTGCCGAGGCCGGGGCCGACACCGACGCGGCGTTCACCGCCGGGCTGTTGCACGACGTTGGCCAGCTCGTGCTCGCGAGTGCATACCCGGAGCGCTTCGCGGAGGTGCTGGCGCATCGGGCCGAGGCCGAGACCACGCTGCACGACGCCGAGCTGGCGCTGCTGGGCATCGACCACGGGGCCGTGGGTGGGCTGGTTGCCGAACACTGGCGCTTCCCGCAACCGATCGTCGAGGCGATCGGCCACCACCAAGCCCCGCCGGCGCACGCGCCGGCACTCGCACTCGTGCGCATCGTGCACGTCGCCGATCAACTCGCCTGCGGACTGGAGCGCGGGACGCCAGCCGCCGACGCAGCGTCGGTCACAGGCCACAGCGCCTGGGCCGATCTGGGGTTGCCCGCGGAAGTCGCGGTGCGAATTCTTGCCGAGGCCGAACTGCAGACGCAGACCCTCTGCGCCGCCTTGCTGACCTGAGGACCTGTCGATGACTTTTGCTGAACGACTGCCCGCGAGCACCGCAGTCGCGGCCCCCGCCCCCGACCTGACACAGGATCAGGTGCGCGAACTGCGGCTGGCCCATGGCGCGCTGAGTGAGGCCAACGGCAAGCTCTCGGAGGCCCAGGACAAGCTGGTGCAGTCCGAGAAGCTCGCCTCCATCGGCCAGTTGGCGGCGGGCGTCGCGCACGAGATCAACAACCCGATCGGCTACATCTTCTCGAATTTCGGCACCCTGGAAAGGTACCTCGGCGATCTGTTCGAGATGCTTGCCGGCTACGAGGCGGCGGAAGAGGAGATGGCGGGAACGCCGAGCGCCGCGAAGCTGAAGGCGCTGCGCGAACGCATCGAGCTCGACTTCCTGAAGGAAGACATCCCGACGCTGATGGCCGAGTCGAAAGAAGGCATCACGCGGGTCCGCAAGATCGTCCAGGACCTGAAGGACTTCTCGCGCGTCGACGCCCACCAGGAATGGGTCTGGTCGAACCTGCACCAGGGCATCGATTCGACGCTGAACATGGTCAACAACGAGATCAGGTACCGGGCTGACGTGGTGAAGGAATACGGCGTGCTGCCGGATGTCTACTGCCTGCCCTCGGAGCTGAACCAGGTCTTCATGAACCTGCTCGTGAATGCGGCCCACGCGATCACTGCAGTGCGCGGCGCGATCACGATCCGCAGCGGCACAGACGCAGTCAGCGAGCGGGTCTGGATCGAGGTGTCGGACAACGGCGGCGGCATCCCGAAGGAAAATCTGGCGCGCATCTTCGACCCGTTCTTCACCACCAAGCCGGTCGGCAAGGGCACCGGTCTGGGTTTGTCGCTGTCGTACGGCATCGTGCGCAAACACCATGGCCAGCTCGATGTGCGCAGCGAACCGGGTCTGGGCACGACGTTCCGCGTGACCGTGCCCGTCAACGGGCCGAGCCCGTCATGACCGCTGAATTCGCAGCCACAGCCACAGCCACACTCGCGCAGTTCACCCCCGGCGACGCGATGGACGACGCCGTGCCGATCTGGACCGTGCTTTGCGTGGACGACGAGCCCAACATCCTGGCGGCGATCCGGCGCGTGTTCCGCAGCACCGGCTACCGCGTGCTGGTGGCCGAGGGCGGGCCGCAGGCCTTGCAGTTGCTCGCCTGCGAGACGGTGCACCTGGTGATCTCCGACATGCGCATGCCGATCATGGATGGGGCGCAACTGCTGGAGCAGGTGCGCCAACGCTGGCCTGACATCACCCGCATGCTGCTGACCGGCCATGCCGACGTCGACTCAACGATTGCGGCGATCAACCGGGGCGAGATTTTTCGCTACATCACCAAGCCCTGGAGCGAAGGCGAGCTGCTGTTCGCAGCGCGTGAAGCGCACGAACGCCAGGCCCTGTTGCGCGAGAAGGCGCGGCTGGAGCGGGTGGTGTCTCGCCACACCGACGAACTGACCCGGCTGAACGCCAGCCTCGAACAGCAAGTGGCCGATCGCACCGCGCAGCTGTCGACCGCGAACACGCGGCTGAGCAAAAATTACCTCAGCTCGATCAAGGCGTTCTCGAACCTCGTTGAGTTACGGGGCGGCTTGATCGCCGGCCATTCACGGCGCGTGGCCGACTTGTCAAGGCGCATCGCAATGGCCATGAAACTGCCGGCCGCCGATGTCCAGGAAATCTTTCTCGCCGGCCTGCTGCACGACATCGGCCAGGTCGGCTTGTCCGATGCGCTGCTCGCTTGCCCGGTGATGCGCTTGACGCGCGAAGACAAGGTTCAGTACGTCAAGCACGCCGCACTTGGCGAACAGGCGCTGATGGCCCTCGACGACATGCAGCGAATTGCGGCGATCGTGGGCGCGCACCATGAACGCCACGACGGCCTGGGTTTTCCCGATGGCTTGCGCGATGAGGCAATTCCCGTCGGCGCCCGTGTCATCGCGTTGGCGGATGCCTTCGACGATCTCAAGTCGGGGCAACTCGCGCGCGGCGAGTTGTCGACGGAGAACGCACGCATGCTGATCGAGCGGGGCCGAAACTCGCAGTTCGACGCCACCGTCGTCGACGCATTCCTTGAAGTGACGCGTGTTCCGGAACCCCCGCCCACCTGCATCGAGCTGCCGGTGGGCCAGTTGAAGCCCGGCATGGTGCTGGCACGCGACCTGAGGTCACGCGAGGGGGTGGTGTTGCTGGTCGTGGACCATGTGCTGAGTGCCGACCTGATCCAGCGCATCGGCGCGTATGAAACCCGCCACAACCTGGCGCTTCTGATCGCGGTGCGGATCTTGCCTCCGGCGGCGGCGGGAGCGCCACAGTGAGGCTCATGAGAAACAAATTCATTCACCGAGGAACGGCGTGAACGGAGTGAACGCAGCGTCAGAGGGCTTAATAAAAGAGGGCTGAATTTGCGCCGGCCGAGCTGCGCTACCGCTTTGACCCGCAGCGCTAGCCGCGGCCGGCCGCAGCGCCGGTGGCCGGGCAGTTGCGCGGCATTCGCGTGGCCGCGGGCTGAAGCATCGATGCGCCCAGCTCAGCGCACCAGCGAATCGTGCAGCGCCACGAACTCCTGCGTCAGCTTGTGGCTCGGGTCGAGGTGGATCATCGGCCGCGACAGTTCATGTGATTCCTTGATCCGAACGCTCGCGCTCAGATAGGGCTGCAGCACCGGCAGGCCTTCGTCGATCAGCTCCTGCACGGTGCGTTGCGGCAGGTTGGCGCGCGGCTGGAACTGGTTCACGACGATGCCTTCCACCGCCAGCCCCGGGTTGTGGTCGGCCTGGATCTCCTGCACGCTTTCCAGCAGGCCGTAGAGCGCGCGGCGCGAGAAGTCGTCGCAGTCGAACGGAATC
>JANXTP010000259.1 GCA_025352345.1 Burkholderiales bacterium
CATCAGGATGTTCACCGTGTCGATCAGCCGGCCGTCGAGCGACACCGCGCCCAGACCTTGCTGCCGGGCCTGCTGCATCGCCTCGATGATGCGGCGCGCCTGCTGCACTTCGGCATTGCTCGGCGTGTAGACGGTGTTCGCTGGCTCGATCTGTGACGGGTGGATCACCCACTTGCCCTCGTAGCCCAGCACGGCCGCGCGTTTCGCGGTCGACAGGAAACCATCCGGGTCGCTGAAATCGCCGTACGGGCCATCGAGCGGACGCAGGCCGTAGGCGCGGCAGGCGATCAGCATGCGCGTCTGCGCCGCGTGCCAGGGGTCGGTCCAGTAGGTGTGGCGCTGGCCGTGGTCATCTGCATGGCTCAGCACCGCGCTGTCGGGGTGAACGCCACCGATGCCGGTGGTGCGTGCGCGCGTCGAGGCGGCGTAGTCGGCGACGCCGAAGCTCATTGCCTCCAGCCGCTTCGACGATTGCGCGATCGCTTCCACATTCGCCATGCCGAGGGCGGTCTCGATCAGCGCCTCGAAGCCGATGCGCTTGGTGCGCTGCTTGGCCGCCTCGATCTGCGAGACCAGCACGTCCACCGCGTAAATATCGGCCGCGACGCCGACCTTCGGGATCAGGATCATGTCGAGCCGCGGGCAGGCCTCGACGATGTCGATCACGTCGCGGTACATGTGGTGCGTGTCCAGGCCGTTGATGCGCACCATCACGGTCTTGCGGCCCCAGTCGATGTCGTTGAGCGCGGCGATGATGTTCAGCCGCGCCTGGTCCTTGTCCTCGGGCGACACCGCGTCCTCGCAGTCGAGGAACACGCTGTCTGCAGCCGAGCGCGCGGCCTTCTCGAACAGATGCGGTTTCGACCCCGGCACCGCCAGTTCGGTGCGGCTCAGGCGGTGGGGGGCGGGCTGGATGCGGGTGAAGCTCATGGCAGTCCTGGTGGCAAGGGTTTGGCGACGGGACGCCAGTGCTGGATTTTGATCGAGCCCAAAGTGCGATTCGCGCGATCATCCGGTGAGTTCCAGAAAATGCACCGCTGAAGCGCCACTGAACATGACCGAACACCTGGTTTTCCTCGACCGCTCAACCCTGCAGGCGACGCTGCGCCGGCCGTCCTTCGTCCACACCTGGGCAGAACACGCGACGACGTCCATCGACCAGGCGGTGCTGCGCCTGCGTGAGGCCACCATCGCGCTGACCAACAAAGCGCCGTTGCGCGCCGAGGCGCTCGCCCAGTTGCCAAAGCTGAAGCTGATTGCCGTGGCGGCGACGGGCTACGACATCGTCGATGTCGCCGCCTGCCGCGAGCGCGGCATTGCGGTCTGCAACATCCGCAACTACGCGGTGCACACCGTGCCGGAGCATGTGTTCGCGCTGATCCTGGCGCTGCGCCGCAGCCTGTTCGCCTACCGCGCCGATGTCGAGCGCGGGCGCTGGCAGCAGTGCGAGCAGTTCTGCTTCTTCGACCACCCGATCGGCGACCTGCATGGCAGCACGATGGGCATCATCGGTGGCGGGGCGCTCGGGCAGGGCACGGCCGCGCTGGCGCGCGCCTTCGGCATGCGGGTGCTGTTTGCCGACATCACGCCCGGCGCGCCGGCACGCGCTGACCGCACGCCGTTGGCGCAGGTGCTGACCGAGTCCGACGTGATCTCGCTGCACTGCCCGCTGACGCCAGCCACACGGCACCTGATCGGGCCCGCGCAGCTGCGCCAGATGAAGCGCAACGCGATCCTGGTCAACACGGCGCGCGGCGGGCTGGTCGATGAATCGGCGCTGGCCACGGCGCTCACCGAAGGCTGGATTGCCGGGGCAGGGTTCGACGTGCTGACCAGCGAGCCGCCCACCCAAGGCAACCCGCTGCTGGACTTGAGGCTGCCGAATTTCATCCTGACGCCGCACGTGGCCTGGGCGTCCAAGGATGCCATGCAGGGGCTGGCCGATCAGCTCATTGACAATGTCGAGCTGTTCGTCAAAGGCACTCCCCGGAACCTGGTGACCTGAGCGGCCACCGAGAGAAACCCATGAAGAAACTCCTGTTCCAGTTGGACACCGACGCGATTCCGGCGGTGTTCGATACCGTGGTCGCCTACGACGGCGGGGCCGACCATGTGACGGCCTATGGCGGCATCACGCCCGACAACGTCGGCGCCCTGGTCGATGGCGCCATCTTCACCCGCGCGCCGAAAGACAAGAAGCACACCGCGCTGTTCGTTGGTGGCAGCAACCTGCCGGCGGGCGAGGCCTTGCTGAAGGCAGTGCGCAAGAAGTTCTTCTCCAACTTCCGCGTGTCGGTGATGCTCGACAGCAATGGTTCGAACACCACCGCCGCGGCCGCCGTGGCTTGCGTACTCAAGAGCGCCGGCGGCAGCG
Organism: Burkholderiales bacterium; assembly: GCA_025352345.1. GTDB lineage: Bacteria > Pseudomonadota > Gammaproteobacteria > Burkholderiales > Burkholderiaceae_C > PBB1. Next base: position 2,375 of record JANXTP010000259.1, read on the forward strand.
TGGCGGGCAAGCGCGCGGTGATCCTGGCCGGCACCGGCCCGGTCGGGCAGCGCGCGGCGGTGATGCTGGCGAAGGAGGGCGCGCGGGTCACCATCACCTCGCGCACGCTGGACAATGCCCAAAAGGTGGCTGATCACCTGAAGGCTGCCTTCGGCATCGAGGTGACGGCCATCGCGGCGCCCGATCTCGATGCCCGCGCCACAGCGTGCGAAGGCGCGCAGATCGTGTTCGCCACCGGTGCGGCCAGCTTGGTGCTGTTGCGCGAGGCCGACTGGAAAAGCAACCCGACGATCGAGCTGATGGCGGATGCGAACGCGACGCCGCCGCTCGGTCTGGAGGGCATCGACATGATGGACCGCGGTATCGAGCGCGACGGCAAGATCTGCTGGGGCGCGATCGGCTTTGGTGCGGTCAAGCTCGCGGTGCACCGCGCCTGCATCGCCCAGTTGTTCGAGGCACCCGACCAGGTGCTGGATGCCGAGGCGATCTACGCCAAGGCCAAATCGATGGTCTGAGCTGGAGAACCCCCATGATCGTTGAACAACCCGTCACCACCTTCCTCGACCGGCTCGCCAGCGGCGCGGCCACGCCCGGCGGCGGCAGCGCCGCCGCCATCATGGGTGCGATGGGCGCGGCGCTGGTCAGCATGATGTGCAACCTGACCATCGGCAAGAAAAACTACGCCGAGGTCGAAGGTGAGATGCGCGCGGTTCTGGCCGATGCCGAAACGCTGCGTCGCCGGCTGGTCGACATGGTCGCCGAAGACATCGCTGCGTTCGACGGTTTGATGGCTGCTTATGGCCTCCCGAAGGACAGCGACGAACAGAAGGCGCAGCGCAGCGCAGCGATCCAGGTCGGACTGAAAGCGGCGACCGATGCGCCGCTGGCCTGCGCTCGCGCCAGCGCCGAGGTGATCTCGCTGGCGCTGCGCGCGGCGAAGGTGGGCAACACCAACGTGATCAGCGACGCCGGTGTCGGCGCCCTCGCCGCGCAGGCGGCGCTGCGCAGCGCGGCACTGAATGTGTACATCAACGTGCCGAGCCTGAAGGACGCCGCTTACGCCAGCGCGTGCCGTGACGAGATCGATCGATTGCTGGCCAGCGCGGTGCCGCTGGCCGAGCAAACCTACGAGCTGGTGAAATCCAGGCTCTGACCTGGCGGGTCAGCCCAGATCGCCGCCACCCATCGCGTGGCTGAAGCCGCCGTCGACGTAGGTGATTTCAGAAGTGACCCCGGCGGCCAGATCGGACAGCAGGAAGGCAGCGACATTGCCGACATCGTCGATCGTCACGTTGCGGCGCAGCGGGGCGTTCTTCTCGACCACCTCGAGGATCTTGCCGAAGCCCTTGATGCCCGAGGCGGCCAGGGTCTTGATCGGCCCGGCTGAAATGCCGTTGACCCGCACGCCGCGCGGCCCGAGGCTCTCCGCCAGGTAACGCACGCTGGCTTCGAGCGAGGCCTTGGCCAGTCCCATCGTGTTGTAGTTCGGCACCGCCCGCAAGGCGCCCAGGTAGGTCAGTGTCAGCAGCGCCGAGCCCGCGCGCAGACGTGGCGCCGCCGCTTTCGCCATCGCCGGGAAACTGTAGGCGGAAATATCGTGCGCGATGCGGAAGGCTTCGCGCGACAGGCCGTCGAGGAAGTCGCCGGCGATCGATTCACGCGTGGCAAAGCCGATCGAATGGACGAAACCGTCGAATTCCGGCCAGACCTCGCCCAGCTGGCTGAAGAGGCGCTCGATCTGCGCGTCATCGACGACATCGCAGTCGTAAAGCAGCGTCGAGCCGAAATCTGCCGCCAGCCCGGCGGTGCGCTCCTTGAAGCGGTCGCCGACGTAGCTGAACGCCAGCTCGGCGCCTTCGCGGTGGCAGGCCCGCGCGATGCCGTAGGCGATCGAGCGGTTCGACAGCACGCCGGTGATCAACAAACGCTTACCGGTCAGAAATCCCATGGTGTATCCCAGGCGGTCAAAAGCGCCGGATTCTGGCATGCAGGGCGCAGGGTCTGGCGGTCCGCAGCAAGTCTGGTGAGCTTGACCGCATAGGGTGTTGCCGGTACCTACCTCGCAGGCTACAATGCTGGTTTTCCGAGACGTTAGACCAAAAACATGGGCGGACTCTTCCAGCCCATTTTTTTTGGCCGATCGGAATGCATCGAATTGAGTTGAGCGAGCGGGGAATCGATAGCGAATGAGCTGGCAGAACGCCGTTGAGAAGACCGTGACCGGGCTGGGTTACGACTTGGTGGGCACCGAGCGCAGCCCGAAGGGTCTGCTGCGCGTGTACATCGACAAGCTCCCGCCCGCGGTTCCAGCGCTGGCAGGGAGCAGCGAGTTCATCACGGTCGAGGATTGCGAGCGCGTGACCCGGCAACTGCAGCACGTGCTGGAAGTCGAGAACTGCGCCTACGAGCGTCTGGAAGTCTCTTCACCGGGGCTGGATCGGCCGCTGAAGAAATTGGCTGATTACGTGCGATTCAGCGGCGAGCGGATCGATCTGACGCTGAAGCTGGCGTTCAAGGGGCGCAAGCATTTCCAGGGTGTCCTGGAGCCCTTGGCGTCATTGGACGCGGGCTGGCGGCTCGTGTTCAACGTCGGTGGCGTCGATCAGGCGCTGGATTTTGCTTTCGACGAAGTGCGAGAAGCCCGGCTGGTGCCGGTGGTGGATTTCAAGGGGCGTCGGTTTGCCGCGCCTGTGCAAGAGCTGACCGAGCAGGTCGAGTCGGCCGCAACTGAAATGGGTGGAGACCGCAAACGATGAATCGCGAACTGTTGATGCTGGTGGATGCGATTTCGCGCGAGAAAAGCGTGGACCTCGAAGTCGTGTTCAGCGCGGTCGAGGCGGCGCTGGCGTCGGCGTCCAAGAAGCTGCACGGCGGCGAAGTCGACATGCGGGTCACGGTCGATCGCGACACTGGCACCTACGAGACCTTCCGGCGCTGGCATGTGGTTGCCGACGAGGCCGGCCTGCAACTGCCTGACTCCGAGATCCTGCACTTCGAGGCGCTGGAGCAGATTTCCGACATCGAGGTCGACGACTACATTGAGGAGCCGGTCGAGTCGGTCTCGATCGGTCGCATCGGCGCGCAGGCAGCGAAGCAGGTGATCCTGCAAAAGATCCGCGACGCCGAGCGCGAGCAGTTGCTCAACGACTTCCTGTCGCGCGGCGAGAAGATTTTCGTCGGGACCGTCAAGCGCCTGGACAAGGGCGACATCATTGTCGAATCGGGCCGCGTCGAAGGTCGGCTGCGCCGCAGCGAGATGATCCCGAAGGAAAACCTGCGCATTGGCGACCGTGTCCGTGCCTACATCGTCGAGGTCGATGCGACCTTGCGCGGCCCGCAGATCATCCTGTCGCGCAGCGCGCCTGGTTTCATGATCGAGCTGTTCGGCCAGGAAGTACCCGAGATCGAACAGCGCCTGCTGGAGATCAAGTCCTGTGCCCGCGACCCGGGCTCGCGCGCCAAAATTGCGGTGCAATCGCACGATAAGCGCGTCGACCCGATCGGCACCTGCGTCGGCGTACGCGGCTCGCGCGTCAACGGCGTGACCAATGAATTGGCCGGCGAGCGCGTCGACATCGTGCTGTGGTCGGAAGACCCGGCGCAGTTCGTCATCGGCGCGCTGGCGCCGGCCAATGTGCAGTCGATCGTTGTTGACGAAGACCGGCACGCGATGGACGTGGTTGTCGACGAGGAAAACCTCGCGATCGCGATCGGCCGCGGCGGTCAGAACGTGCGGCTGGCCTCAGAGATGACCGGCTGGCGCATCAACATCATGACGGCCGAAGAGTCGTCGGTGAAGCAGGCCAGTGAGAGCGATGTGGTGCGCAAGCTGTTCGTCGACAAGCTCGACGTCGATGCCGAAGTCGCCGACATCCTGATCGCCGAAGGCTTCTCCAGCCTGGAGGAAGTGGCCTACGTGCCGATGCAGGAAATGCTGGAGATCGAAGGCTTCGATGAAGACACCGTCGGTGAGCTGCGCACCCGTGCCAAGGACGCCTTGCTGACGATGGAAATCGCTCGCGAGGAAAGCGTCAGCGACGTGTCGCAGGACCTGCGCGACCTCGAAGGCCTGGACCCGGCGTTGATCCCGAAGTTGGCCGACGGTGGTGTGCACACCCGCGACGACCTCGCTGATCTGGCGGTCGACGAACTGATTGAAATCTCCGGCATGGAAGATGAACAGGCCAAGTCGCTGATCATGAAGGCGCGTGAACACTGGTTCACCACCTGAACGTCTTTCTAGCCCCGAACCCCAAACACGCACGCTGCGCCGTTAGACCCGAAGCAAGGATTCCACAATGGCTGTGACCACCGTCGCCCAACTCGCCGCCGAGCTGAACCGCCCCGCCGCTGCACTGCTCGATCAATTGCAGTCTGCCGGGGTCAGCAAGGCGTCGACGGACGATGCCCTGACCGATTCCGACAAGGAGCGGTTGCTCGACTACCTGCGTGCCACCCATGGCACCGCCGGCGCCGAGCGCAAGAAGATCACGCTGACGCGGAAATCGACCAGCGAAATCAAGCAGGCGGATTCCAGCGGCAAGGCACGCACCATCCAGGTCGAGGTGCGCAAGAAGCGCACCTTCATTAAACGCGATGACGCGCCGGCGACGGCCGACGCCCCGGAAGTGCCGGAGATCGACACCGCCGAGCTGATGCGCCTCGAACACGAAGCGCAGGCCCAGGCCGAATTGCTGCGCCAGCAGGAGGCCGAACTGGCCGAACGCCAGCGCCTGCGCGACGAAAAGGAACGTGCGGAACGCGAGGCGGCCGAAGCGACCGCACGTGCCGAAGCTGAAGCTCAGAAGGCTGCAGTCGCTGCGGCAGTCGCCGAAGCCGCCCGCAGCGATGGCGCGCCCGCGTCAGCGCCCGTGGCTGAAGCGAGCGCCTCCGCCGTGCCTGTGGCCGCACCGCCCGCCGAGCCGGCGAAGCCGCAGCTGCGCGTGATCAAGGCCGCCGATGTGGTCGATGAAGACAAGCAGCGCGCGCTCGACCTGGCCAAGCGCCGCAAGGCCGCCGAGGACGAAGCCTCCGCGATCCGCGCGATGATGTCGGCGCCGAAAAAGGTGCTGAACGCGAAGAAGCCGGAAGAGCCAGCGAAGCCGGTCGAAGCCGGCAAGGAAGGCATCAAGGGCACGATCCACAAGCCGGCTGCCGTCGCTGGTGCGCCAGGTGCGGCGGTTGCCAAGCCGGGTGACAAGAAGTCGGTCAAGTCAGAAAAGCTGTCGTCCAGCTGGGCTGACGATGCGGCGAAGAAGCGCGGCCTGAAGGCCCGTAACGATGCCCCTGGTGGTGCCCGCGCCGGCTGGCGCGCGCCACGCGGCGGTCGCCGCGGCGAGCGCAGCGATGGCTCGGTGTCGACCTTTGTCGCGCCGGCCGAGCAGCAGAATCAGGAAGTGCACGTGCCGGAGACCATCAGCGTCGCCGACCTGGCGCACAAGATGAGCGTGAAGGCCTCCGAGGTCATCAAGCAGTTGATGAAGCTGGGCCAGATGGTCACGATCAACCAGCAACTTGACCAGGAAACGGCCATGATCCTCGTCGAGGAAATGGGCCACAAGGCGTTTGCCGCAAAGCTCGACGACCCGGATGCCTTCCTCGAAGAAGATGTCGAAGGCGAAGCCGAACACGAATCGCTGCCGCGCGCGCCGGTGGTCACCGTCATGGGCCACGTCGACCACGGCAAGACCTCGCTGCTCGACTACATCCGCACCGCCCGCGTGGCAGCGGGTGAGGCCGGCGGCATCACGCAGCACATCGGCGCGTACCACGTCGACACGCCGCGCGGCATGATCACCTTCCTCGACACCCCCGGTCACGCGGCCTTCACGGCGATGCGGGCACGCGGCGCCAAGGCCACCGACCTGGTGATCCTGGTGGTGGCGGCCGACGACGGTGTGATGCCGCAGACCAAGGAAGCCATCGCCCACGCCAGGGCGGCCGGTGTGCCGCTGGTGGTGGCGATGAACAAGATCGACAAGCCCGGTGCGAACCTGGAGCGCTTGAAAAGCGAGCTGGTTGCCGAGGAAGTCGTGCCGGAAGAATTCGGCGGCTCGTCGCCGTTTGTGCCAGTGTCGGCCAAGACTGGCGCCGGCATCGACGATCTGCTGGAGCAGGTGCTGCTGCAGGCCGAGGTGCTGGAACTGCGGGCACCGAAGGCCAGCATGGCCAAGGGCCTGGTCATCGAAGCCAAGCTCGACAAGGGCCGCGGCCCGGTCGCAACCGTTTTGGTGCAGTCGGGAACGCTGCGGCGCGGCGACGTGGTGCTGGCCGGCTCGACCTACGGCCGCGTGCGTGCCATGCTCGACGAGAACGGCAAGGCGATCACAGAAGCCGGCCCGTCGATCCCTGTCGAAATTCAAGGCCTGACCGAAGTGCCGCAAGCCGGTGACGAGTTCATGGTGCTGGCCGACGAGCGTCGTGCCCGCGAGATCTCGACCTTCCGTTCCGGCAAGTACCGCGACGTCAAGCTGGCGAGGCAGCAGGCCGCCAAGTTGGAGAACATGTTCGACAACGTCGGCGAAGGCGCGGCGCAGACGCTGGCGCTGATCATCAAGGCCGACGTGCAGGGCTCGCAGGAAGCGCTGGCGCAGTCGCTGCTCAAACTCAGCACGGCCGAGGTCAAGGTGCAGGTGGTGCACGGTGCGGTGGGCGGCATCAGCGAGAGCGATGTGAACCTGGCGATCGCGTCGAAGGCCGTGATCATCGGCTTCAATGTGCGAGCCGACGCCGGTGCGCGCAAGCTGGCCGAGCACAACGGGGTCGACCTGCGTTACTACAACATCATTTACGACGCGGTCGACGAGATCAAGGCGGCGATGACCGGCATGCTGGCGCCGGAACAGCGTGAGGAAACGATCGGCACGGCCGAAATCCGCACGGTGTTCGTCGCGTCGAAGATTGGCACGGTCGCAGGCTCGATGGTTACCGCCGGTCTGGTGCGACGTGGTGCGAAGTTCCGCCTGCTGCGCGACAACGTGGTGATCTACACCGGCGAGATCGAATCGGTGCGCCGCCTGAAGGACGACGTGAAGGAAGTGGCCGCCGGCTTCGAGTGCGGTATCAAACTGAAGAACTACAACGACATCGCCGAGGGCGATCAGCTGGAGTTCTTCGAGGTCAAGGAAGTGGCTCGAACTCTGTAAATCTCCGCGATCGGCAAGACAACCCCGCCTTGCGGTTCAGGCGGGGTTTGTTTTTCCCGGCGGGTGCCGTCCCCAATGAAACACAAGCGCTCCATACCCAACCGTGGCTTCCGCGTGGCCGACCAGATCCAGCGTGATGTGGCGGTGCTGATCCGCGACCTGAAGGATCCGCGCATCGGCATGGTGACATTGCACGCGGTAGAGGTGACGCCGGACTATGCGCATGCGAAGGTGTTCTTCTCGGTGCTGCTCGGCGATCCGCAGGAGTGCGAGACCGCGCTCAACGAGGCGGCCGGCTTCATCCGCAATGGCCTGTTCAAGCGTTTGCAGATCCACACCGTGCCGACGCTGCACTTTCATTTCGACCGCACCACCGAGCGCGCTGCCGAACTGAGCCTGCTGATCGCGCAAGCGAACGCCACGCGGGCGAAGGAAGATTGAATTGAGTGCCGTTGTTCGTCAGCGAATACAGCGTCGCGCCGTCCACGGCGTGCTGCTGCTCGACAAGCCTTTGGGCCTGTCGAGCAATGACGCGCTGATGAAGGCCAAGCGCCTGTACCGCGCTGAAAAGGCGGGTCACACCGGCACGCTCGACCCGCTGGCCACCGGCCTGCTGCCGCTGTGCTTCGGCGCGGCGACGAAGTTCTCGCAGATCGGTCTCGACGCCGACAAGAGCTACCGTGCGACGCTCAAGCTGGGCGTCACCACCACCACCGGCGACGCCGAAGGCGAGGTGCTGCAACGCGCCGAGGTGAGCGTCACCCGTGCGCAATTCGACGCGGCCTGTGCCAGGTTTGTTGGTGATATCGCCCAGGTGCCACCGATGCATTCGGCGCTGAAGCGCAATGGCAAACCGCTGTACGCCTACGCCCGTGCTGGCATCGAGGTCGAGCGCGAAGCGCGTCCCGTGACGATTCATCGCATCGACATCACGGCGATGCAGCATCAAGGTCTGGCCAACGGTACCGACGACGCCTGGACGATCGATGTTTGTTGCAGCAAGGGCACCTACATCCGCACCCTGGCCGAGGACATTGGTGATGCGCTGGGTTGTGGCGCCCATCTGCTGACACTGCAGCGCACCGGCAGCGGGCCGCTGACACTGGCCGGCGCCCAGACGCTGGAGGCCTTGGCTGCGATGACCGAAGCCGAGCGCGACGCGCTGCTGCACGATGCCGACAGCCTGATCGCCGACTGGCCGGTGGTGCGCCTCGACGACGAAGGCGCGGGCCGCTTCCTGAGCGGCGTGCGCCGCCGCCTGCCGCTGCCGGACGCGCCGCGGGTGCGCGTCTACGGCCCGCAGGCCAAGGCCTTTCTCGGCAGCGGCCACATCACCGCTGGCGAACTGATTTCAAGCAGGCTGCTGAGCCCGGTGGAGGTGCAAGGCCTTCTGGGTCCGATGCTTGCATCGGCCGACACCCCCCCGATCCGCGATATGAACGAAGTGACCACGACATGACCCAACAGATCCGCAACATCGCCATCATCGCCCACGTGGACCATGGCAAGACCACGATGGTCGACCAGCTGCTGCGCCAGAGCGGCACCTTCGCCGAGCATGAAAAAATCGTCGACACCGTGATGGACAACAACGCCATCGAACGTGAACGCGGAATCACCATCCTGGCCAAGAACTGCGCCGTGAGCTGGAAGGG
>JANXTP010000281.1 GCA_025352345.1 Burkholderiales bacterium
GCCACGCGTGGCGTGGTGGCCGAGGCGATCCGGGTCGTCACCGAGCTCGGCGGCGACATTCGCGAAGTCGCCTTTCCAGACCCCGAGCAGGTCATCGCGGACTGGTTCCCGCTCTGCGGCATGGAAACCGCCGTCGCCCACGAGGCCACGTATCCGGCGCGCAAGGCCGAATACGGCCCGGGGCTGGCGGGCCTGATCGAGCTGGGTCTGGCCCAGCGCGGCGTCGACTATCAGAAGATCGTGCTGCACCGCACCGCGTTCGCCGGTCGCGTCGCGGCGCTGTTCCAGGGCATTGATCTGCTGCTCATCCCGACCACGGCGATGGCGTCACCGACGAATGCGCAGATGGCCGGATTGACGGACGACGAGGAACTGCTTTCGGGCCTGTTGCGCTACACCTGCCCGTTCGACATGACGGGCAGCCCGAGCATCACGCTGCCGGGCGGCTTTTCTGACCAAGGCACGCCGCTCGCGTTTCAGTTCGTGGCGCGCCACTTTGAAGAGGACCTGTTGGTCCGCGCCGGGTGGCACTACCAGCAGGCCACCGACTGGCACCGGCGGCATCCGCCGCTCTGACGCGCACCTGCGCCAGGCAAGCTTCACCTGCCCGCCCACGCTCGCGCCACAAGGAGCGGGGTTTCTTTCGACAACCGGAGATGAACCACATGAAATTGCATCACAGACTGGCCAGCGGCCTCGCGGCGAGCCTTGTTCTCGCCGCGCTGACGACTGGCACCACGCTGGCGGCGGACACGATCAAGGTCGGCTTGCTGGAGGACATCTCCGGAGACCTTGCCTTGATCGGCAAGCCCAAGCTCAACGGCTCACAACTCGCCGTGGAAGAGATCAACAAGGCGGGTGGCATTCTCGGCAAGCAGATCGAGTTGATCCACCTTGACCCGCAAGGCGACAACGCGCGCTACCAGGAGTTCGCGCGCCGCCTGATCAGCAAGGACAAGGTCGATGTGCTGATCGGCGGCATCACCTCGGCGTCGCGCGAGGCGGTGCGCCCGATCATCAATCGCACCGACGTCCCGTACTTCTACACCAACCAGTACGAAGGCGGCGTCTGCGATGCCAACATGATCAGCAACGGCGCGATCCCCGAGCAGCAGTTCTCGACCCTGATCCCGTACATGGTCGAAACCTTCGGCAAGAAGGTCTACGTGATCGCAGCGGACTACAACTTCGGGCAACTTTCAGCCGAATGGAACCGGACGATCCTGAAAGGCCTGGGTGGCACCGTCGTCGGCGAGGAATTCATTCCGCTCGGCGTTTCGCAGTTCGGCCAGACGATCCAGAACATCCAGAAGGCCAAACCAGACTGGATCCTGACGATCAACGTTGGCGCCGCGCAGGATTCGTTCTTCGAGCAAGCTGCAGCCGCGAAGCTGAATCTGCCGATGGCGTCATCGATCAAGGTGATGCTCGGCTTCGAGCACAAGCGCTTCGCGCCGCCGGCACTGAACAGGATGCACGCGACGGCGAACTGGTTCGAGGAGATCGATACGCCTGAGGCGACCGATTTCAAGAAACGCTGGCGCGCCAAGTTCCCGAACGAGACCTACATCAATGACATGGGCTACAACGCCTACACGGCGCTGTTCATGTACAAGCAGATGGTCGAGGGCGCAAAGTCGACCAAGCTTGCCGACATGCGCAAGTTCATCGCCACCGGCAACGCCTGTATCGATGCGCCGGAAGGCAAGATCTGCGTCGACCCGAAGAGCCAGCACACGTCGCACCGGATGCGCTTGATCGCTGTTGACGAAAAGCACCAGGTCAAGGTTCTCAAGGACTATGGCGTGATCCAGCCGTACTGGCTGGGCCAGATCGGCTGCGACTTGACGAAAAACAACGACAAGAAGCAATACTCGCCGTCAGACCTGCCCAAGAAGAAGACCTGAGCCCAGCGCAGCCGGACCCTCCTGGCCCGGCTGCGTTCTTGGCGGCGAACCGCGCGGATCAACCGAGGACCAGGCCGATGTTCGTCGAGATCTTCTCCATCCTGTACCAATTCTCGGACGTGTTCGCGTTCCTCATTCTCTCGGCCGCCGGCCTCGCGATCATCTTCGGGATGATGGGCGTCATCAACATGGCGCACGGCGAGCTGATCATGTGCGGCGCCTACGTCACCGTCGGCCTGGTGCACGGCGGCTTCCCGCTGCCGCTCGCGCAACTGTGCGGCACCCTTGCGGCGGGCGTGATCGGCGTGATCATCGAGGTGCTGCTGGTGCGCAAGCTCTACAAGCGTCCGCTCGATTCCCTGCTGGCCACCTGGGGTCTGAGCCTCGTTGTCACGCAGGGCATGCTGATCATTTTCGGTTCGTCGCTCGCGGGCATCGGCACACCCGAAGGCAGTTTTTCGGTCGGGCCGTACACCTTTTCCACCTATCGCCTGGTGTTGTTCGGCGGTGCTGTCGCAGCACTCGCCCTGATCTACTTCATCTTCATGCGCACGCGCTTCGGCATTCACGCCCGCGCGACGATGCAGAACGCCGCGATCGCCCAGGCGCTCGGCGT
>JANXTP010000288.1 GCA_025352345.1 Burkholderiales bacterium
GATCAGCGGCTCGACTCGCTGCCAGAAATCATCGGTCACCACCCACGACTCAACTCGCTTGCGTGTTGCCATGCCTTCGTCCAACCGCCGCGTGAAATGCGGCTCGGGACGAGAGTTTACTATTTACGGATAACTTCTTAGTGGCAAGAGCGCTGGCGCGCGCCTTCGGCGGCATGAACATGATCTTCGAGCGCTTCGAGTTTCCGGAAGACGAACTGGAGATGGCGAGCAACGGCCTGGTCGAAGTGCTGCAGCAGGCAGGCATGGCCTGATCAGCCGGCGACTGGCAAGCGGTGCGGCTGTCGATCCTCAGACTACTGCGCAAAGTTGGCGCGGCCGAAGAAGAACCGTGTTCATGCCCACCAGCCGGTAGCGGTGCGCTCCATCGGTAAACACCTTCCCACTGCGTCGAGCCCGCCGCAGACCGTGGGCGGCCTCCTCGCGAGTCACGGCAACCGGACCTGCAGGCCACGCGTTGAAAACGTCCCAGTCGTTCGGGTACGCCTCTTCGAACTTCAGCTTCGAGCTGGGGAGGGTCGCCATCATCGAGTCTCCACGGACGGTGCCGTCGGCAAGACCCACATTGTCGGATGAGCTTAGGCCTGTGACGGAGAGCGCCAGTGCGCCGCCGATAATCTGGAGATGAAAAACCTCCGCCCAGACACCATGGGCATCCTGAAGCGTGTCGAGACCCTCAGCGGTCGCCCTGTCGAATTCAAGCCCGACAGCAGCCTGACCCTGCGAGCGACGCTGCAGCTGGCGCGAAAAGGCGCGCCGACGCATGTGCTGCGCTATCGGCCGTCGAACGAACCCCTAGACTACTGGGTCGCCTACCAGGCCGGCTACCTGCTGCGGCTTTTAGAACTGCCGCCAAACGAGCGCTTCGACTTCGCAGCCACCGGCGCCGCTGCCGAGCGCGTCGAGGAACTCTTGGCGACGGGCCAGCCCCTGAACGACAGCGACAAGGCCAACATCCCGCAGTTCGCCCAGATGACGGCCCACTGGGCCATGCTGAACCTGCGCTCCTATGCCATCGGCATGCGCATCGACCAGTGGCTGGCGAGCGACTTCCCCGAGCTGCGGGAGGTGCAGGCCGCGGGCGTGGATGCAATGCAGCAGGAAAACCTTCAGCTCCTGTCCAAGCGCATTGGCAGCCTTTCGATCCCGGTGCCGCTGCTTGCGCCGGTGGCGGCGTATGCGCTCTTCGCGGACCGCCTGCAGGGCAAAGCCGGCTACGCGATACCTTACCGGGCGGCCGGTGTGCTCGACCTTGGCGCCGAGCTGCTCACGATCAGCGACTCGATGTCGTCCGATGCCGTCCACGACCGCGATCTGGCGGACGCCTGGGCTGCAGCGATCGGCATGGCAGGCTGGTACGCCTGGGTCCCCTACAAGCCCTGAGAACTATGGCGACTAAATTCAAGATACCGCTCCACCGCTTCGACACGAACCTGCTGCCCGCCGACGCGCGCCAGGTGGGAACCGAGGTGTTCAAGACTGCCGTGCTGCTGCACTTCGCGGCCGAGTACGCCGCCCAAGGCCAGACGGCGATGGTGACGGTGGACGACCAGGACATCACCGTGATGGCGTTCCCTGCCGAAGCGTCGGCGCTTGACTTCGTGCTGCCGATGCTCAAGGCCGGCAAGATCGCCGAGGCCGTGCCGTACCTAGAGAGCCTCACGAAGTCGGCTCCCGCCAACGCCGCCGTGCTCTACAACCTGGGCATCGCCTACAGCGAACTCGGTCAGTTCGATGAGGCGGTGATCCGCCTCAAGCGTGCGGTGCAGCTGGACCCGGGCCATGCGCATGCCTGGGTGGGCATCGGCAACGCGTACCACCGGATGCGCAAGCCCGAGCTGGCGTTGGAAGCGTTCGAGAAGGCTGTCGAAGCCGATCCCAATGACGGCTACACGCGCCGCAACCTCGGCGGCATGCTCATCGGATTCAAGCGCATCGCCGATGCCGTTGCGCATCTGCGGCACGCGCTGGCGTTGATGCCAGACGACCCGCAGAGCATCTTCGGTTTGGCCACAGCGTTGGAAGAAGTTGGCACGAGTGAAGCGGACGAAGAAGCCGACGGGCTCTACCTCCGCTTCATCGAAGAGCACCCGACATCGCCCATGGTCGAGCAAGCCGAAAAAGCGCGCACGGCCTTCGCGGGTAAGCGGCTCAAGTCGAACTCGGTCGGCGGCTTCCGCCCGGACGTGATGATGTACATCGCAGCAGCGCTCCAGACGTTCAAGAAGCTCGGAGTGCAGAAGCGTCAGGTGATCGCGCTGGAGATCGCGATGCTGGGTCGCAGTGGCCTGGACATCAACGACCCGGAAGACAAATACACGCTGAAAGCGTTGCCCGGCAAGTTCTCCGGCTTGCACCTGCTGGCCATCATGTACACGGCCTTCCGGCAGATCGATCCGACGATGGACACGGGTGCGGATTTCAGTGCGGAGTACCAAGCCGCCCTGCAGATGCAGAAGCCGTAGCGCCTGACCAAGCCTGGCCCTCGTTTCGCAGACTGCTACGGTCCTGACAAGGCAGCTGAGGCAGCCTCACAGCGTCAGATTCACGACTCACTCCTGGAGGCGGACGGCCCGCGTCGGCACGCCAGGCTCGCACAGTATTTGAATTCGAGCGATGATGCATATACTGTACAAACAACCAGCATCCTGCGAGAACTTCATGGAAACCGACGAGATCGAGTGAGTCACGCGTTGCTCGGTCCGCCTGCATGCGCGGTGGCCTCGCATAGACCGCGAGCAACGGGACGAGTTGGCCCAAGAACTTTGGGCGGATGCGCATTGGCGCAGCATCGAACCGGAACACGCTGCAGCCAACTGGCTCCGGCGTGGTATCCCCGATTTCCGGCTATCGCACTGAGGCCATACGCTCTCAATCGATGCAGAGGCTTGATCGCAATTTACACTTCGCCCAGGAGCGCAAAGGGATGGCCGAGTCGTCCATCGAGTGGACTGAACACACGTGGAACCCGGTGACCGGCTGCACAAAGCTGTCACCGGGCTGCAAGCATTGCTATGCGGAAACCATGGCCCGCCGCCTTACGGCCATGGGCGCGGCAGGCTACGAGAACGGATTCGAGCTGACCCTGCATCCAGAGCGGCTAGATCAGCCGCTGCGGCGTAAGGTGCCAACAACCTACTTCGTCAACTCGATGTCGGATTTGTTCCACGAGGCCGTACCCGACCATTTTGTGGACCAGGTACTCGATGTTTGCAGGAGCACGCCGCAACACACCTATCAGGTGCTAACCAAGCGCGCAGAGCGGTTGCCACAGTTCTTTGCCAGTCGGGTCTGCCCCACCAATGTGTGGCTCGGCGTGTCGGTCGAGGACAAGAAATACGGCGTTCCGCGCATCGCGCATCTACGGCGGGTCAAGGCGGCGGTACGCTTTCTTTCTGTGGAGCCGTTGCTGGAAGATGTCGGCAGGCTCAACCTACGCGGCATTCACTGGGTGATCGTCGGCGGTGAAAGTGGGGCCAAAGCTCGTCCGATGCATGAGGCATGGGCAGAGAACGTGCGAACACAAGCCGCCGCGCAAGGCGTTGCGTTCTTCTTCAAGCAGTGGGGTGCATGGGGCGCGGACGGCGTTCGGCGCGACAAGAAGCGCAACGGTCGGGAGCTTCGCGGAAAGCGATGGGACGAGTTTCCCGTGCGGGTAGTCAGCGCAGCTTGTTGAGAATCGTCTTCACCACCTTGTCGGCGAGTTCGCGTGCTTTGTGATGCGGGTTTGCGACCGCAAAAAATAAGGCGTAGAGCGGGGCTCCGTTTTGAGATCGCAGGACTACTGGCGGTTTGACCATCGGGAACGTTGTTTCCATCCGCTCCTGAACGAACTGGATGATGGCGTCAGTGCCTTGATCGCGGGTGAGTTGCTGCTCGTCACCAAACAGGTCAAGTGTCGCTGGGGGCTTGTAGAGCGCTGTCCGCCATTCGGAAGTTCCCAAGAATCGATCCAGCGCTGCCGCCTTACCGGCGTCGATCTTCGCAGCCGAAGTCGCTGCTTGCCGAGTCAGGCCCGATACGCTGACGAGAAAGAAGACGTCCAGCGCCTTAGTGCTAGCGACCGCTTTCACCATGTCCCAAGTGCATTGCAGACCGTACGGATCGAGAAAGAGAACGCCGCGTGATGCCTTCCAATCGTGCCGCGCGAGAACACCCGTCAAGCACTGGCGTGCGTCGCCGTGTGTGATGTGCACCCTATCGCCTAAGGGATGGCCGTCTTTCAACAGGCGCAAAGCGCGAACATGTTTGCGCCGCGCTTCAATGAAGAAATACTCGTCGAAAGGTCGCGCTACGTTTAGTGCAATCGTCGCCGAACCCTCGATCGTCTCCTTACCATCCGGCCCAGTCTTGATGGTGCACTTGCCTGTACCGGCGAACGTGTCGATGTAGACCAGCTTGAATCTGCCGCCAAGTGCGATCGGAAAGAACTCAAGGTACTCGCGCAGGATGTCGAGCTTTTGTGCTGTCCAGAGTCCGCCGAAATCGTGACTGCTCATTGATGGTCGAGTGGCTGCGGAATCAATATACGGCATGCGTCAGTCGGATGCGCCGGGTGGCACGCCGTTCACGCGAAAAACACCCCCCATGCCGTGCAAGGTCGCGACCGTCCAAAACCGACAAGCACCCCAGCGTGAGAGGAGCACGGCAATTTTATCGTCGAGGACCAGGTTCAGTTGCTCGCACCGCAGTGCCGGGTCGCGGAGACGCGACCCGATCACCATGCAAAGTCTGTTCGTTCTTGCTCGGTTCGTTTACGAATGCGCCGATGGCTCTGGCCAGCTCGCGGTCTCGCCGCTCCGGTGATTCCGCAAGTGCATCAGCAAGGTGCCGCCACGCGTTACGCGCGTCTGTACGACTTACCTGGGACCGTACGCTCGATTTCGTTGAGGGCAGCGCAGTGCGCAGCCGCCCGTCCTCGCGCGCCTTGATGCGCCAGAGCGGATCGTAGTTGCGGTTGCGCCCCCGCGTCGCCTGCCGTGTCGCCTCGGCCTCGACGCCCCGGTCGCGCAACTGTTCAGCGAAGGTCTCGCGCCAGCGGTGCAAGTCGGCCTTGCGAGGATTCAGCCGCTTGCCGTGCTTGGACTCGGCCCGCACGCTGATGTGCACATGGGGGTTGGCCTGGTGGTCGTGCAGCACCATCACGTACTTGTGGTCCGCCAGCTCGATCTGCGCGAACTCGCGTGCGGCGCGCTGCACGGTCAGGGGGTCGGTGCCGTGCGGCATCGACAGCATGATGTTGAAGGCCTCCCGACGCTGACCGGGCTCTGCGATGTCGTCGATCAACGTGCCGCCGAAGCGCCAGTCGTCGGCCAGCTCGGGCAGCGTGTCCTTGCCGCGCAT
>JANXTP010000310.1 GCA_025352345.1 Burkholderiales bacterium
GATCAGCCGATGGGCCTCGGCGGTGATCGCCTGCACATCGGCATCTGTGACACCCGCGCCGGGCAGTCGCGAGGCTTCCAGGTAATCGGCAAATCGCACCTCGAAGAACTCGTCGATGTTCGACGACACGATGCAGATGTAGCGCAGCCGCTCCAGCAGCGGCACGTCGTGGCGCAGGGCCTGTGCCAGCACGCGGCGGTTGAATTCCAGGATCGAGGTTTCACGCCCGAGCATCAGATCGGGATCGCCCGCTTGCGGCGCCGCGGTCGGCTCGGGTGCGGCAGCCGTGTCGGCGGGGGGGCGCAAAGCGGGGTCGGTGCTCATCTGGCTAGTTTAGGGAGGTTGCCTGTGGCTTGGGCCGGGGGAAGGCGCAACCAATGGTGCGGCCCAGGCGCCACGTCACCGCCATGTCGGCCTCAGCATCGGCGGCGCCGAACACCGGGCTGGCCACGGCCTCGCGCGACCGGGCACCGGCTACGCGCGTGTCGGCGTCCGCCAATCGCAGGTGCTCGCTCCAGTCGATGATTTCGAGTCTTCCGTCGGCGTGCTCGACCAGCGCGGTCAGGCTTTCGACCCAGTCGCCGTCGTTGGCATAGGTGATGCCGTCGATCTCGCGCAGTTCGGCGTGGTGGATGTGTCCGCAGACCACGCCGTGCGCGCCGCGCCGCCGGGCTTCGCGCGCCACCGCGACCTCGAAATCGCCGATGAAGTTGACCGCGCGCTTGACCTTGAATTTCAGGTACTTCGACAGGCTCCAGTACGGCAGGCCCAGCCGCGCGCGCAATGAATTCAGGTGGCGGTTGAGCTTGAGCGTGAGCTCGTACAGCGTGTCGCCCACGTGGGCCATCCACTTGGCGCACTGGATCACGCCATCGAACAGATCGCCGTGGATGATCCACAGTCGGCGGCCATCGGCGGTTTCGTGGATCCAGTCTTTGGCCACCTCGATGCCACCGAAGTCATGGCCCAGGTAGCGGCGTGCGAACTCGTCGTGGTTGCCGGGAATGAAGATCACCCGGGTGCCCTTTCGTGCCTTGCGCAGCAGCTTCTGCACCACGTCGTTGTGTGCCTGTGGCCAGTACCAGCTGCGCCGCAGCTGCCAGCCGTCGATGATGTCGCCGACCAGGAACAGGTGCTCGCTGTCGAAGTGCTTCAGGAAGCCCAGCAACGCCACCGCCTGGCAGCCGGGTGTGCCCAGGTGCAGGTCCGAGATCCAGACGCTGCGGTAGTGCTGTTTCGCTTCGCCCGCGGCATCTGGCGGGCCCTCACCGACGCTGTCGGTCGCTGCGCAGGGGACCTGGGAATCGGTCCACGCGCGCAGCAGGGGCAGATCGCGTTGCATGAGCCCGGAGGATGCGACACCGTTGTGACACCGGCATGGCGGTGGCGTGACGCCGCAGTGACATCAGCCGCCCAGCAACAGGGCGGCGCCCCGGCGATACCATGCGGCACTGCCGATCCTGGACGCCGCCGTCCCGCCCCGCACATGCCTCCGCCCCATCCCGACCGCGCTCCTGTGCTTGCCAACAAGGCGTTCCTGTTGTTGCTGATCGCGGTCTCGGTGGCCTTCGGCTGGATCCTGTGGCCTTTCTTCGGGGCGCTGTTCTGGGGAGTGGTGCTGGCCATCCTGTTCGCGCCGCTGCACCGCCGACTGCTGGCCCGGTTGAATGGGCGTGAGTCACTGTCGGCGCTGGCCACACTGGCGGTGGTCGTGCTGATCGTGCTGCTGCCACTGGCCTTTCTGACCGCTTCGCTGGTGAGCGAGGGCGCGGGCGTCTACCAGCGCATGCAATCGGGCGAGCTGAACTTCGGCCGCTATTTCGATCAGATCATGCAGGCGTTGCCTGCGTGGGTCACTGAGCGGATGAATCAGCTCGGCCTAGGCAATGTTGCGGCGTTGAAGCAAAAGCTCGGCACCGCAGTCTCGCAAGGCACCAGCCTGATCGCGGCCCAAGCACTGAGCGTCGGCCAGAACACCTTCGAGTTCATCGTCAACTTCTTCATCACGATCTACCTCGTTTTCTTCCTGCTGCGCGATGGTGCAAGCTTGGCCGGCCGCATCAATGCCGCGATCCCGCTCGAAGAGGGAGACAAGCGAGAACTGCTGGTGAAGTTCACCACCGTGATCCGCGCCGCGGTGAAGGGCAATGTGGTCGTCGCGATCGCGCAGGGCGCGCTCGGTGGCCTGGCGTTCTGGTTCCTCGGCGTCAATGGCGCCTTGCTGTGGGCGGTGATCATGGCCTTCCTGTCGCTGCTGCCGGCGATCGGTGGCGGGCTGGTGTGGTTGCCGGTCGCGCTGTATTTCCTGGTGACCGGGGAGGTGTGGCAAGGCATCGGATTGATCGCTTACGGCGTGCTGGTGATCGGCATGGTCGACAACGTGCTGCGGCAGATCCTGGTCGGCAAGGACACCAAGATGCCCGATTACGTGGTGCTGATCTCCACACTCGGCGGCATGGCCGTCTTCGGCTTGAACGGTTTCGTCATCGGCCCGGTGATTGCCGCGATGTTCATGGCGGTGTGGGACATCTGCATCACGGCACGCGGGGAGGGGCGATGAGGGCGGGGCGATGGATCGCCATCGCGGCGTGGGCGGCGATGGCGGCGTTGAGCCTGGTGGCAGGCTGCGCCGTCACCACCCCCGCTGCTGAATCCCCGCGCAACGCTGCGCCGAAGTCGTTTCAGGTCGAGCCCGATGAGGCCGGGATCTACGTCATCCGCAGCGAGCGCGTCGGCGGCGCGATTCCGATCGACGTGCTGATCGACGGGCAGCGCCTGGGCGCCACGGTGGCGCGGTCCTACCTCTACGCGGTGGTGAAGCCGGGGACCCACACGGTGGACTCCCTCGGTGACATCCGCAACACGCTGGAAGTCGAGCTGAAGCCGGGAACGATCACCTACCTGTCACAGGTGGTGGAGCTGGCCTACCTCACCTCCCCACGAACGCGCCTGCGCACAGTCAACGACGCCCAGGGTCGCGAATGGGTGATGGAATTGAAAGCGGCGCCGCTGCGCTGAGCGCGGAGCGCTTGGATCAGGCCAGCAGCGAGCCGGTCCGTCCAGAACGTTGCACGCCGCCATGTGCGCCGTAGACGGCAGGCGCCTCGCGCGGCAGCAGCACATCGATGGCACGGTCCAGGGCCGCGGTGGCGCGGGCCAGACTTTCGCGCTGGGCGGCCACGGTGCCACTGGCGCTCGCCAGCCGGCGGCGCAGCGCGGGCGGCACCGGGCCGTTGCGCGCGGCGCGGGAGAAATGATCGACCGCATTCGACAGCGCGCGATGCAGCTCCGACGCGTGCAAGTCGATCGACGACAGGTCCCGCGTCTGCAAGGCCGCGCTCAGCGACGCCAGTCGGTGTTCCACCGCGCTGAGCGTTAGTTCCAGGGCCGGATCCGCGACGTCCTTGCGGGCCAGAGGAACCAGGGCGGTGGTATTGAGACGCTTCGGCGGCGACGGATTCATGGGCAGGTGCGGCGATGAGATTCGATCAGGACTCGGGCGTGCTCTTGTTCAGCAGTTCAGCGGCGTTGGCGATCAGCTTGTCGGCGATGGCGCCGGCATCGATCTTGAAGTCGCCGTTCTCGATGGCTTGCGAGATGCGCTCGACCTTGGCGCTGTCGAATTCGACGGGGCTGGTCGATCCCGAGCGCAAGCTGGCTGCGGTGCTCGACAAGGCCACCTGTGCGCTGGGCTCGGTCGATGCCACGGCGGCGGCTTCGCCGCTGCTGCGTGTGTTTGCCGGGGTCACGGCAGGTCCGGTTGCGGCGCTGGCCACGGGCAGACCCTGAGTCTTGTTACTGGTGCTTCCGATAGTCATCACATTCTCCCGACGGGCGGCGGAGTGAAAAATTTTTCAACATGATCGGTTTATCGGCCGCTCTGCCGCCGACTTTAGAACTTTTTGACTGCCCGGCGCAAACGAGCGTCGACCCTGTGACGGTGTGCAACTGCCGACTCACAGCGACAACTCCACCGTGCGCGTGCCCACCGGAGTGCCGGTGACGACCTGGCCGCTGTCGGTGCGCACCCGTGCCGTCTGGCCTTCGATGCCGGGCGTCAATGCCTGCCCGCTGCCGGCGACGCTGAAGCCGGGGCCGCTGGCCAGCACCTTGACCGAATCGCCTGCGGCAAACCACATTCGTGCCTTCAGGTCGGTCTGCCGCAAGCCCCGGCCAGCGATCAGCGGACGTGTCAGCGTCCGGCCCACCACGAGTGAGGTGTTGGTCATCACCGCCGCGTTGTCTTCGGCGAAATCGACCTCGGCCAGGCGCAGATCTTCCTCGCGCAAGGCAGCGCCGGCGGGCAAAGGCACCGCGGCGACCAGCGCCTGGCCGAAAACGCGCACGGTGATCGGCAGGTAAACATTCCAGGGCCGCACGCCTTGCGCGCAGCGCAGCCCGATGCGTGCCTTGCCCCACAGCCGCATGCCGGGTGGAAGGTACGGTTCGATGCGTTGACAGGGCGCCAGCTTCAGCCGCGGGTCCAACGCACCGACCTGCACCTCGAAGCGCAGCGGCTTGTCTGCAGTGACTGCGGCCGGGTCGGCCACAGCATTGACCTGTGCAGGTGCCGTCTGTTGCGTCGCGAGCAAGGCCAATGCACGCACCTGTTCCACCAGCGCTGCATCGGGCAACTCCTGGGCGACACCACCCAAGGGCAGGCCCAGTGCCAGCAGACCAGCGATCAGCAGGCCGCCACGGTGGACGGCCTGCGCAGGGTCGGGAGCACGGCGGAATTTCATGTCTGCACTCTAGACACGACCGGTTGCGCCGCAGGCTGCGAATTGACGGTGAATCCCGCGCTTGTTCCCGCTTATGTTCGGCCCGGGGCCTCCAGACAATGAGCGCACAGCCAGCCTTCGGGAGTGATCCATGCTGAACCAGCTCACCAGTTCCATCGACTTCCAGGGTCAGGCCCTGACCCTGCGGGCTGAGCGACAGCGCCTGATCGCCAGCAACATCGCCAACGCCGACACGCCAGGTTATGCGTCTCGCGACATGAACTTCGCGCAGGCGCTGCGGGACGCCACTGGGGGCCCGACGCTGCGCCCCGGCACCGTCGGCCGGCTCGACACCACGCAGCCCGGTCACATCGCCGGCAGCGGCGCCTCACCGGCTTCGGCGAACCTGTTGTATTCGAATGTCAGCCAGACCAGCCTGGACAACAACACCGTCGACATGGACCGCGAGCGCGCCAGCTTCGTCGACAACTCGGTGAAGTACCAAGCCACGCTGACTTTCGTCAACGGCGCGGTGAAAAGCATGCTCGACGCGATCAGAGGAGCGCAGTCATGAGCCCGCAGGGCCGTCAGGGGCCCCATGGGGGACCCTTCGAGTCCCTTGGCAACAGCTCCCGCTTGGCGGGACAGCACGAAGTGCGGAGGGTGCACCCGTGAGCATGATGAACATCTTCAACGTGGCGGGCAGCGCGACCAGCGCGCAAAGCCAGCGGCTGAACATCGTCGCGTCGAACCTGGCCAATGCCGACACCGTTGCCGGGCCCGACGGCAAGGCCTACAAGGCGCGTCAGGTCACCTTCCAGACGCAGCTGATGGGCACCGCTGGTGGCAATGTCGGTGCAGCCGGCGTCACGGTCAGCAACATCTCCGAAGACCAGACCCCCGGTCGCCGGGTGCTGGACCCGAAGCACCCGAGTGCTGACGCCGACGGCTACGTCACCTACAGCAACGTCAACGCGGTCGAGGAGATGGTCAACATGATCTCGGCCTCGCGCTCGTACCAGAACAACGTCGAGGTGATGAACACCGCCAAGACGCTGCTGCTCAAGACCCTGCAGATGGGCAACTGAGCCTGTCGCAGCACCCGAGGACACTTTCCATGGCCATCGATTTCTCGACCCTCAACAAATCGTCCACCACCGGCACATCCACCAAGACGTCATCGTCGGGCACAGCCTCCGCTGAGGACCCCGGATCGCAGGACCGCTTCCTGAAACTGCTGATCACACAGATCCAGAACCAGGACCCGCTCAGCCCGATGGACAACGCGCAGGTGACGTCGCAGATCGCGCAGATCAACACCGTCAGCGGCATCCAGCAGCTCAACACCACGGTGCAGGGCCTGGCGGGCCAGTTCACCCAGTTGCAGGCGCTGCAAAGCGCCTCCTTGGTCGGCCGCGACGTGGTGGTGCCGGGCAATGTGCTCGACATCGCCAGCGGCGTGGGGCAGGGCGGTTTCGAGCTGTCGGGCCCGGCCGATGCGGTGAAGGTCGATGTGCTGTCGCCGTCGGGCCAGGTCGTCGACAGCATGGCACTCGGCGCGCTCGGCAGCGGCAGCCACAGCTTCAACTGGCCGGCCGGCACCGCCACCAACGACAGCGGCCTGAAATTCCGCGTCACCGCGACCAGCGGCACCGTCAGCAGCGCGCCAACCCTGCTGATGCGTGATCGTGTCAACGCGATCAACACCAGCGGCAACGCCTTGAGCCTCGAGCTGCAGAACGCCGGCAGCGTGCCCTACAGCAGCGTGCGCGCGTTGAATTGACGCTCGCAGCGATATCCACCGATCCCCTTTTCTCCGTTTCCCCAGCCACCTCGGCCACCACCCCCCTTTCCAAGGACAATCGCAAGTCATTCGTTTGGTTGGTTGATCGGATTTTTTGCGGTTCACCTTTTGGTCGTTTCGTTTT
>JANXTP010000322.1 GCA_025352345.1 Burkholderiales bacterium
CCACAGTCAGCACCTTGCTGTCCCAGATTTCGCGCAATAGGGGTAAAAAATCGTCCAGCGGCGGCAAATGCGGCTGGGTCACGAAAATGGGCTCGTGCTGGGATTTCATGCGCTTATGGTGTGGCAGGAGCGACGCAGACAAAGACCGGAGCTGGACTGGGAAAGGGTGCCTGTTTGCGCGGATCGGTGTTCGCTAGCCGCCAACGTGGCACCTCATGATCAGGCTTTGACTCACCCCCAGATAGGGGCTGTAGGGCGTTAATCTTGGGCAAAGCGCGCTCCGATTAAACTGCGGGGCGGCGTTTGACTGTTGGTCAGTGCTGTATCCAATACCTGACTTCGTCGAAACTCATGCAACCAGCCACGTCACGCTCGGTACCGAAGGCCTCCCGCACGGATCCGCTGGCGTCCATTCACCCCGAGGGTGTCAACGCGCAGTCCGTGCCGGCGTTCTCTGTACAGATGAAGAACATTCCTGGGTCTGAGCCGGTGCTTCCGATCGTCTTGATACATGGCCTGCTCAGCACGCCGCGCGAGTTTGGTCTGATTTCGCTGCCACTGCAGTCACGTGGCGCGCCACTGATCATCTTGAACATCCCGGGCTACACCGAGGCAGATCGCAGCCAATTCAAGCGCTGGTCGTCCTGGGTCAATGCGGCCTGCGATGCCATACGGGAACAATTCGGATCAGACCAGCCTTTCGTGCTGGGTGGCCTGTGCTCCGGTGGCATGGTGGCAGCGGCTGTAGCAGCGCGCGGCGAATTCAATGTGCGTTCACTGGTGATGATGTCGCCCAGCTTCGGTTACGACGGCTGGGCGCGGACCAAATGGTGGGGCTGGCGCAAGGCGGCGCACGCGCTCGGCGTCGACCGTTGGATTTCAGTGCGCGAAAGTGAGCCCTACGGCATCAAGAACGAAAAGATTCGCAAGTGGGTCGAACGCGACATGCAGGTGCGTGCTACCAGTGCCGCAGGTCCGTCCACCCTGCCGCTGTGGGCGATCAACCAGTCTGAACGGCTGATGCGTCATGTCATCCGCCAATTCCCCCGGCTGCGCATGCCCACGGTGGTGATGCATTCGCGCCTCGATGAGATCTGCAGCCTGGGCCTCGTGAAGCGGGTTTTCGACACCCTGCCCCAGGGCCCCAACCGCCTCGTGGTGTTCGACAATTCATACCACATGATCACCATCGACAATGATCGTCAACAGGTCACCGCCGAGTTGCTGAAGTGCTCGGGCCAGGCAGATCGAAGTGCGGCAGCGCCGATGGACACTGCCGCCAACGCGCCCGCCATAAATCCGGCCCGCGCGCAGACCGCAGCCGACGACTACACAGGAGTGCTCTTATGTCCAACACCATGACCGAATTGCTGGGGTTGATCAAAAAAGCCTACGACATCGACCCGGCGACGATCGATCCCCACAAGCCTCTGTCGGAGTTCGGACTGGATTCACTGGCACTTGCCGAGTTGATGTTCAACATCGAAGACCACTTCCACATCGATTACCCCGAGTCCCGCACCGGCGTGCAAACCCTGGCTGAACTGGCACAAGTGGTAGACGAGGTGCGCGCCGCAGTCGCCGAGAAATGACGAGTTCTGCGCCGAGCATGCGCGAGGTGGTGATCTCCGGCCTGGGGCTGGTGTCTCCCCACGGCGATGACCTTGGCATCGCCTTCGACGCCATGCTCCAGGGCCGCTCGGCGATCGCGCTCTGGGGTCGTGAGGGCCTACCGCCTGCGGCGGTCGCCAGCGTCGCCTTTTCACCGGAACGCTGGTTCACCAAGTTACAACTGGTCGGCGTCGATCGGGTCAGCCAGATGGCGGTCGCCGCGGCCGAATTGGCCCGCATCGATGCCCGCTGGCCCGAGGGCCTGGCGCCCGAGCGCATCGGCGTGTACATCGGCAGCGGCATGGGTGGCGCCACCGCGCTGGAAGACGGCTACGAGGCCTCCCGCGCCGGGCGCCGCGTCTCGCCGCTGACGGTCGTCGCCACGATGACCAACGCGCCAGCCGCGCACATTGCGATCCGCGCCGGCGCACAGGGCCCGGTCTACACCTACTCGGTGGCCTGTGCCTCGTCGGCGGTGGCAATCGCCGAGGCCGCGAAGGCGATTGCCGCAGGCGAGATCGACATCGCAATCGCCGGTGGCGCCGAGGCCTTGCTGGTGCCCGGTGTCGTGCGCGCCTGGCAGGCGCTGCAGACCCTGGCCACGCCCGACCCCACCGATCCGAGCCAGTCCTGCCGCCCGTTCGACGTCAACCGCTCAGGCTTCGCACTGGGCGAAGGCGCGGCGATGCTGGTGCTCGAATCGCGCGAGCACGCGATGGCGCGCAGGGCACCGGTGCGTGTCCGCTTCGCCGGCAGCGGAGTCAGTTGCGATGCGCAGCACATGACCAAGCCGAATGCACCAGGCCAGGTGCGCGCGCTGCGCAATATGCTGCGCGCCAGCGGTCTGGCCCCGCGCGACATCGGCTACTGCAATGCCCACGGCACCGCCACGCGGGTCGGTGACGGCGTCGAATGCGAGGCCCTGCGCAGCGTCTGGGGCGACGACATCGATGGCCTGCGGGTCAGCTCGACCAAGTCCATGCACGGCCACCTGCTCGGCGCCGCGGGTGCGCTGGAAGCGGTGGTGACGGTGCTCGCGCTGCAGCAGCGACACGCCCCACCAACACCGAGTTGCCAGAACCCCGATCCGGCCTGCAACGTCCCGCTGATCCGCGAGACCGCGGCATCACTGCCAACGCTACAGGCCGCGATCAGCAACTCGTTTGCTTTCGGTGGCACCAACGTCGTGCTGGCTTTCGCCCGCCACGACTGATCGCCACCGAACTACTTCGTCTTTTCCACAGTCTCGGCCGGAAGGAAGCGCACCAGCACCCGCTGACCGACGCGCAGGGTCGTGCCGTCCAGTTGCAGCAGGCATTCAACGACGCGCGCATCGACAGCCTCCTCGCTGCCCGCGGTGTCCGGCGTGCGCGGTGGGCCAAATACCTCGCCGACATTGAGCACGCGGGCGCCATGCACCGCACTGTCCTCGGCGACCGAGACCACCTCCGCACGCATGCCGGCCTGGACCCGGGAGATCAGCGCTTCATTGAGGTCAGCACGCACGATGCGCGGACCGTCGGGCAGCAGGTGCAGCACCAGCCCATGGGGTTCGACGTACTCGCCGATCTGCGCGATGCGTTGCACCATCTGGCCATTCGCTGGGGCACGCACGGTGGCCGCGGCCAGCACCTGCGTGGCCTGGGCAACGCGCTGCTTCTCGACCAAGACTGCCGTTTCCTGCGCCGCCAGTTGCTGCCCGGCATAGACGACCGCGAAGCGGGCGTCCTCCAGCGCCTGGGTGCCAGCGGTGCCGGGAAGCGGGACGGCAACCGCCCGTTCACGGCGCGCTCGCGCCACCAGCAGCTCGGTGCGCAGCACTTCCAGCTGGGCCACCGCACGGGCGTGCTCGGCCTTGGCCAGTTCGAGCGCGGTGCGGGGTTCACGGGTGTCGAGCTGCGCCAGCATTTGGCCTTGCTTGACCGCGGCGCCGGCCTCGACACCCCAGTGTTCGATGATGCCGCCATAAGGCGTTGCCACGCGCAGCAATCCGCCAGGCACATCGACCCTGCCCCGCGCAATGGCCACGAAACGCTTGTCAGCCACCGGTGCCACCGAGGCGCCAGACGCCGTGCTGGCGGATGCGGGCTTGCGGGCATCGTCGTGCGGTGTACACGCCACCAGGGCGAGGCTCAGCAAGAAGATCACGCGCCGCGCGGCGCATGCCGATCGGGGTTGAAGAGCCATCGTTTTCATCATGCAGATCCTTGCACCGCAGCGCGGCGTGTGTCGTCGAGCAGGCGCCCGTCTTCCATGTGCAGCACGCGGTCGGCATGCTCGACCACCCGCGGATCGTGGCTGACGCACAGCACCGCCGCACGGTGCTTGCGCGCCAGCCGGTGCAGCAGGTCGATCACGATCTGCCCGTTGCTCGCGTCGAGCGCGCTGGTCGGCTCGTCGGCGAACAGCAGCTGCGGCTGCTTGGCCAGTGCCCGCGCAATCGACACCCGTTGTTTCTCGCCGCCCGACATCTCGCCCGGGCGCAGCCCCGAGCGCGCCGACAGGCCGACCTCGTCGAGCGCCACCAGCGCCCGCTCGCGGGCTTCGGCCTTCGACAGCCCCAGCGCGCCCAGCGGCAGCATCACTTGCTCGACCGCATCCAGCGCGCCGAACAGGTTGAAGCCCTGAAACACGAAGCCGGTGTGGCGCAGGCGGAAGCGCTCCAGCGCACGCGCGTCGAGCGACCACAGCGACTCGTCCAGCGCCAGCACCTCGCCCGCATCGGGCGGCGACAGACCGCTCAGCAAGGCCAGCAAGGTGCTCTTGCCGCAGCCTGAGGGGCCGGAGATCAGCGTCAGCTCGCCGACCGACACATCGAGGCTCAGGCCGCGCAGGATGGGCGTGTCCACCCGTCCGCTGCGAAACGATTTCACCAGTTCGCGGCCGCGCAGCGCCGCGGTAGCAGCCGCAACGGGAGTGGTTGACAGCATGGAGATGCTCATCGCAGCAACGACGCCGGATCGGCGCTGCGCAGCGCACGCACCGCCGCCCAGCCGGAGATTATCGAAATGCCAAGCACCAGCACCACGCAGGCCAACGCAGCCCAGCCGTCGAGGGCGACCGGCACGTGGTAATGCTTGGCCAGCCGCAGCGCCGCGAAGGCGCCAACAGCACCCACCAGCAGCCCGACGCTGCCGATCCATGTCGCCTGCTCCAGCACCACACCGCGCAGCGCCGGCACGCCGATGCCCAGCGCCTGCAAGGCCGCGTACTCAGCGGCCGAGCCGGCCACCGCGCCCATCAGCGTCTGGCTGGTGATGACCGCGCCGACCAGGCTGACGATGATCGCCATGAACAGCACGCCCAGGCCGGCACCAGTGTCGAACAGCCAGTAATCGGAGGCCCTTTTGGAGAACACCTTGCTGGGCCAAACCGCGAAGCCGTGCTCCGAACCGATCGCTTCGAGTCGCGACCGTGCCGCGGGCAGCTGCGCGCTGTCATGCAGTCGCACCACGTAATACGGTACCCGCTCGTCTGCAGCTCCTGCGGGCTGCAACTGGGCCGCGGTCTCCAGCGAGGTCAGCAGGTGAACGCCGCCCAGCGTGCGCAGCCCCGAGACCGTGCCGACGACCTGCACCGTGCGGCCGTTGATGCGCGGCCGGTCGCCGACCACCACGCCCAGCTTGGCGAGATCGGCCTCGTCGACGATCACCGAATCGGGTTGATCGAGCCGTGCCCGCAGCGCTGCGGGCAGCACACGCGCGAACAGCAGCGCTTCGGCCGAGGTGTTGACGCCCG
Organism: Burkholderiales bacterium; assembly: GCA_025352345.1. GTDB lineage: Bacteria > Pseudomonadota > Gammaproteobacteria > Burkholderiales > Burkholderiaceae_C > PBB1. Next base: position 5,350 of record JANXTP010000322.1, read on the forward strand.
ACACGAACAGCGTGATGGCGGCCAGGTCGGCCCGCGAGCGCCAGTCAGCCTCCATCCAGTTGTAGGCCTCAACGCGGTTGACCGAGGGATCCAGGCGCAGCCAGACCTCGGTGTCCAGCGGCAGGATGCGGCCCTGCTCCACCGTCGGCGTGTTCGGGTTGCCGACCCACAGATCGCCGCGCGATGCGTCGATGTAGACCGCCGCACTGCCGAAGATGCCGAGCACCAGCGCCGATTGCACCAGCAGCAGCAAGCCGGAAAACGCCACTGCCACCACCGCCGGGAGGAAGCGCCGCCAGTCGTGCAACAGGGATTTTCGAGCCAGCGGAACGATCATGAGGCCGACGGTGGAAGGATCATGCCGCCGAGGCGTCGCAACCGCACAGCGCGAAATGGAAGGTGGGGAATAGTGGTCGCCATGGTCGGAATAATAGTGGCCCCGTCTGAAGGCGCCCTTGGCGGCGGCGGCTCGCCACCTCCAGCATCACTGCTCAAAAGCCTGAAAACGGCAGCCCGACACACGTTGGCACGATGGCTCCGTGTAGGTGTTTGCCTGACACGATGGATGGCAAAAGAGGGACTCAAGCCACAGAGATGACCTGATGTCAGCCCCCATCTCTGATCTTCACAATCTGTTTCACGTTGCGGCGATTTTGAAACCGGCAGCGCGACACCACGACCCGCCCCGACACTTCGCCACCGAAGCCCAGACACAAGGACATTGCCATGACCGCCGACCAGATCCTGACCGAAATCCGTGAAGCCAACCTGTCGTACCTGATGCTGGCGCAAAGCCTGATCCGCAGCGACCGCGATCAGGCGCTGTACCGCCTGGGCATCAGCGAAGACAACGCAGCGCTGCTCAACCTGATGACCCCGGCGCAGATGATGAAGATCGCCTCAGGCAACACCCTGCTGTGCCGCTTCCGCATGGATGACGACATGGTCTGGGGCCTGCTGACCAACCATGGCAAGGGCGCCGCCAACGACATGACCAGCCGCCTGCACGCCAGCATCCTGATGGCCGGCCGCCATCAAGAAGCTGCCTGAACTGTTGACCCCCGGCGCGGGGTACCGCGCCACCCCCCGCGGGGGTTCCGGGCCTGCTTGGGAGCGGCCCGGCGCTGGCCCGGACCACTTCGACAACCATTGAGACAGCGAGAGACACCATGCGCAGCAAAAGCATCCTGACCGAAGCGCGGCAAATCGAACGTGCCGTGACGCTCATCCACCTTGGCGCGCGCCTGCAGGTGCTGGAGAGCGAAACCGATCTGAGCTACGAGCGCCTGCTGCGCCTGTACAAGGAAGTGGCCGGCAAGTCGCCGAGCAAGGGCCAGCTGCCGTTCTCGACCGACTGGTTCATGACCTGGCAGCCGAACATCCATTCCTCGCTGTTCCTGAACATCCACGAGTACCTGAACAAGGTCGCTGAGATGGACGAGATCGACACCGTCATCAAGGCTTATCAGTTGTATCAAGAGCAGACCCAGGCGCAGGGCCTGGAAGAACTGCTGTCGGTGACACGCGCCTGGCGCCTGGTCAAGTTCGTCGACAACGGCATGCTGACGATGACCAAGTGCTCGAAGTGCGGCGGCCAGTTCG
>JANXTP010000256.1 GCA_025352345.1 Burkholderiales bacterium
TGCTGCGCGACGACGGCAGCACCGCCTGCGGCTGCTGGGTCTATGCGGGTTCTTGGACACAGGCCGGCAACCAGATGGCCCGGCGCGACAACAGCGACCCGTGGGGCATCGGCCAGACGCTGAACTGGGCTTTCGCCTGGCCGGCGAACCGCCGCATCCTCTACAACGCCGCATCGAGCTCGCCCGACGGCAAGCCGTGGGACGTGAAGCGCCGGCTGGTCAACTGGAACGGCAAGAGCTGGAGCGGTGCCGATGTGCCCGACATCCGGCCCGACGCCAGCCCGGACGAGGTGGACAGGGTGCAGCCATTCATCCTGACCGCCGAGGGCGTGGCGCGGCTTTTCGCGCCGACCGGCATGGCCGAGGGCCCGCTGCCCGAGCACTACGAGCCGTTCGAGTCGCCGCTGTCGGTCAACCCGATGCACCCGAACAACCCGAAGGCCCGCGCCAACCCGGCGGCCCGCGTGTTCAAGGGCGACATGGAGGCCTTCGGCACGCCGAAGGACTTCCCGTATGTGGCCACCAGCTACCGGCTGACCGAACACTTCCACTACTGGACCAAGAACGTCATGACCTCGGCGATCCTGCAGCCGCAGCAGTTCGTCGAGATCAGCGAGCAGCTGGCCAAGGAAAAGGGCATCGCCAATGGCGAGCAGGTGAAGGTGTCGTCGAACCGCGGCTTCATCAAGGCGGTGGCGGTGGTGACCAAGCGCATCCCACAGCTGGAGTGCAATGGCCAGGTGATCCACACGGTGGGGCTGCCCAACCACTGGGGCTTCGTCGGTGTGGCCAAGCCCGGGTACCTGGTGAACACGCTGACGCCGTTCGTCGGCGATGCGAACACGCAGACGCCTGAGTACAAGAGCTTCACCGTCAACATCGAGAGAGCGTGAACATGCACCCCTACGCTCATATTCATTCACTGCCCCCCGAGGGGGCGCAGGCCACCCTTGGGACGGCCCGGCGGGAGGCCTGACCATGTCCTCACTTCAGTCTCTCGACATTGCAAAACGCTCGGCCACCACTTCGCCGAGCCCACAGGCGCGCAACACGCCCGAAGTCGCCAAGCTGATCGATGTGTCGAGCTGCATCGGCTGCAAGGCCTGCCAGGTGGCATGCATGCAGTGGAACGACCTGCGCGACGAGGTCGGCGAGAACCACGGCACTTACGACAACCCGCGCGACTTGACGCCGGAGTCGTGGACGGTGATGCGCTTCTCGGAGGTCGAGACGCAGGCGCCGAACGAGGAGATGAAGCTCGAATGGCTGATCCGCAAGGACGGCTGCATGCACTGCGAAGACCCGGGTTGCCTGAAGGCCTGCCCGGCGCCGGGTGCGATCGTCAAATACACCAACGGCATCGTCGACTTCATCAGCGAGAACTGCATCGGCTGCGGCAACTGCATCGCCGGCTGCCCGTTCGATGTGCCACGCATCAGCAAGAAGGACAACAAGGCCTACAAGTGCTCGCTGTGCTCCGACCGCGTCGGCGTCGGCCTGGAACCGGCTTGCGTCAAGGCCTGCCCGACCGGGGCGATCCACTTCGGCAGCAAGGAAGACATGCTGGACTACGGCGCCACCCGCGTCGCCGACCTGAAAGAGCGCGGCTACCAGCAGGCCGCCGTCTACGACCCGCCGGGCGTCGGTGGCACGCACGTGGTCTATGTGCTGCAACATGGCGACAAGCCCGAGCTGTACCACGGCCTGCCTTCAGACCCGCACATCAGCCCGCTGGTCTCACTGTGGAAAGGTATCGCCAAACCGCTGGCGGTGGCTGCGATGATCGGCGCGGTGATCAGCAGCTTCTTCCACTACATCAAGGTCGGCCCGATCGAGACCAAGGAAGACGCAGACCACGACGACACCTCGAAGGCCGAGGCCTGAAGGAGCGCGACGATGACCAGGTACCTCAAGCGTTACGCAGACGGCGACCGCATCAACCACTGGGTGATCGCGATGCTGTTTTTCATGGCGGGCCTGTCGGGCCTGAGCGTCTTCCACCCGAGTTTGTTCTTCCTCACCAACCTGTTCGGCGGCGGGCCGTGGACGCGCATCCTGCATCCCTTCCTCGGCGTGGCGATGGTGGTCGCGTTTTTTGCGCTGTTCTTCAAGCTGTGGCGCGACAACGTGCTGGTGAAGGTCGATGCCGAATGGCTGAAGCACACTGGCGAGATGGCGCGTGGCGACAAGTCGAAGATGCCGCCGGTGGGCAAGTACAACGCGGGCCAGAAGATCGTGTTCTGGCTGTTCGCGATCTGCCTCGTGGTGCTGATTGCAACGGGCATGGTGTTCTGGCGGCCATGGTTCGCCGATTACTTTCCGATCGGCCTGATCCGCGTCGCCGTGCTGTTGCACGCGGCCGCGGCGGTCGGGCTGATTCTCAGCGTGATCACGCACATCTATGCGGCGATCTGGGTCAAGGGCACGGTGCGCGCGATGACACGTGGCGATGTCAGCGAGGCGTGGGCACGGCAGAACCACCCGCTGTGGTATCGCGAAATGACCACCCGCAAGTGAGCTGAGATGCCAGCAGTGACTCGATGGCATTGGCAATGGGCGTGACCCAGGCGAGCCGGCTGCTGACGCCGGAGGAAATCGCCGTGCAGGCCGGGCACCAGGTGCCGTTCCTGCACCTGCCGCAGCGCGCGAGCGTGTTTGCCGACCGCGAGACGCGGCTGCGCGAGCTGTCGGCAGCGCACCCGATGCGCGACTTCCTGCTGTTCATGGCCGAGCTGGCGCGCGCGCAGCACGAGGTGCTGAAAGCCTATCCTTCGGTGGCGCTGCCCGATGCCGCAGACTTGGATGCCGCGGCCCGCGTCGGCATGCCGCCGTTGCCGGCCGCAGACTGGCCACGCGACCCCCTGTGGCGGGCCCAGTTTCGCCAGCTGCTCGACCGACTGATGCCACGGCTGGCCGGCAGCCCCGCGCAGGTCTCGGTGCAAGCGCTGCGCGGCATCGACGACGAGCGCCTCGAACAGCAGGCCGATCGCCTGCTGGGCGGTCAGATGTTCGGCCTCGACCTGGCCGCCGCGCCGCTGATCGCCGCCGGCTTGCAGACCTACTGGACGCAGCTGGTGCTGGCCACCGAAGACACGCGCAGCGCCGACCGCGCAGCGCCGTTCGGCCGCACCGATGTCCGCACGCTGTGCCCCTGCTGCGGCAGCAAGCCCACCGCCAGTGTGTCGCGCATTGGCGGCGAGGTGGCCGGCCACCGCTACCTGCACTGCTCGCTGTGCTCCACGCAGTGGCACATGGTGCGCATCAAGTGCAGCCATTGCGAAAGCACCAAGGGCATCCACTACCAGTCGCTGCAGGCGGTGGGCAGCGAAGCGACACCGTCGCGCGAGGTGAAGAGCGCGGTGCAGGCCGAGACCTGCGACGAATGCGGCCACTATCTGAAGATCGTCCACATGGAGCGCGACCCGCACGTCGAACCGGTGGCCGACGACCTGGCCAGCGTCACGCTGGACCTGCTGGTGGCCGAGTCGGGCAGCCTGCGCCACGGCGTCAACCTGATGCTGCTGTTCGGCGACCCCGACGGCGACGCCCCACCCGATCCCGGAGGCCCCTGATGGCCCCGCCCGCCGAGTCCATGGTCCATGGCTCGAAGGCCAGCCCGAAAGACCTGCCTTCGATCGACCGCCTGCTGCACGCCAGCGGCCCCGCCGCGTGGGTGGCCGAGCACGGGCACCAGTTCGTCGCGCAGCAGGCCCGCGAGCTGCTCGACGAGCTGCGCCGGCAGGCGGTGGCCGGCGCGCTGGACGCGCACGCGCTGCAGCCCGCCGCAGTAGAGGCCGCACTGCAGGCCCGCTGCGAATCGCGGCTCACATCGCGGATGTGCGCCGTGCTGAACCTGACCGGCACGGTGATCCACACCAACCTCGGCCGCGCGGTGCTGCCCGAGGCGGCCATGCAGCATGTGGTGGCGATGATGGCCGGCCCGAACAACCTCGAGTACGACCTGGCCAGAGGCGGCCGCGGCGACCGCGACAGCCTGGTCGAAGAGCTGCTTTGCACGCTGACCGGCGCCGAGGCGGCGACGGTGGTCAACAACAACGCGGCGGCGGTGCTGCTGACGATCGCCGCACTCGCGTCAGCGCACCCAGGCGGCAAGGAAGTGATCGTCTCGCGCGGCGAGCTGGTCGAGATCGGCGGCGCGTTCCGCATGCCCGATGTGATGGCCAGCGCCGGCGCGACGCTGGTCGAGGTCGGCACCACCAACCGCACCCACCCGGCCGACTACGAACGCGCGATCACCGAACGCACCGCGCTGCTGATGAAGGTGCACACCAGCAACTACGCGGTGCAGGGCTTCACTGCCGCGGTCGACGAGGCGATGCTGTCGGCCATCGCGCATGCGAGGGGCCTGCCGCTGGCCACAGACCTGGGCTGCGGCGCCCTGATCGATCTGTCGCAATGGGGCCTGCCGAAAGAGCCGCTGCCGCAGGAGATGCTGGCCGCCGGCTGCGATGTCGTCACCTTCAGCGGCGACAAGCTGCTGGGCGGCCCGCAAGCGGGCCTGATCGTCGGCAGCCGGGCCGCCATCGGCCGCATCCGAACATTTCCGATGAAGCGCGCGCTGCGCATGTCGAAGCTGCCGCTGGCCGCACTCGAGGCCACGCTGATGCTGTACCTGCGCCCCGACCGCATCGCCCGCGACCTGCCAACGCTGCGGCTGCTGACGCGCCCGGCCGAGTCGATCCGCGCGCTCGCGCAGCAGCTGCAGCCAGCGGTGGCCACCGCGGTCGCGCCGCGCTTCGAGGTGACAGTGGTCGAACTTCTGAGCCAGATCGGCTCGGGCTCGCTGCCCGTCGAGCGGCTAGCGTCGGCCGGCTTCGCGCTGGCACCTGCGGGCACCGCGCGCAAGGGCGTCGGCAGCGCGCTCGATGCGCTGGCGCTGGCACTGCGGCAATTGCCGCTGCCGGTGATCGGCCGCATCGCAGAAGACCGGCTGCTGCTCGACTTGCGCTGCCTCGAAGACGCAACCGCCTTTGTCGCGCAGCTGCCGGCACTGGCCGAAGCGCTGGGTTGACGCCGCGATGATCATCGGCACCGCCGGTCACATCGACCACGGCAAGACCACGCTGGTGAAGGCGCTGACCGGCATCGATGCCGACCGTCTGCCGGAAGAAAAGGCGCGCGGCATCAGCATCGAGCTGGGCTATGCCTTCCTCGACGTGCCGCGGCTGACCGGCGCTGCCGCACGCATCGGCTTCATCGACGTGCCCGGCCACGAACGGCTGGTGCACACGATGCTGGCCGGCGCCACCGGCATCGACCTGGCGCTGCTGCTGGTGGCCGCCGACGACGGGGTGATGCCGCAGACGCGTGAGCACCTCGCGGTGCTGTGCCTGCTGGGCCTGGCGCGCGGCGTGGTGGCGATCACCAAGTGCGACCATGTCGATGCGGCGCGCGTCGACGCGGTGCGGCAGGACATCGCCGCGCTGCTGGCCGGCACCGCCTTCGCCGGGTCGCCTGTGGTCGCGGTGTCGGCGCCGACCGGCGCGGGCCTGCCTGAATTGAAGGCACTGCTGTTCGCCGCCGCGCACGAAGCGGCCGATCGCGTCGCAGCACCTGCAGCCTTCCGGCTCGCGATCGATCGCGCCTTCACGCTGAGCGGGGCCGGCACGGTGGTCACCGGCAGCGTGCACCGTGGCGCGGTACGGGTCGGCGATGAGTTGCTGCTGGTGCCGTCGCCAGTCGATCGCCGCGTGCGGGTGCGCAGCCTGCATGCGCAGAACCAATCCGCCGAGCGGGCCATGGCCGGCGAGCGCTGCGCACTGGCGCTCGCCGGCATCGCCCGCGAAGACATCGCGCGCGGCCAGTGGCTGTGCGCGCCCGATGTGGCCTGCAGCACCGAGCGCATCGATGTGGAGCTGACGCTGTGGCGCGGCGAGGAACGCCCGATGCGCAGCGGCACGTCGGTGCACGTGCACCTGGGCGCCTGTGACGTGATGGGCACGGTGGCCGTGCTCGAGGCGCCGAACGGATCGACCACGCTGGGCCCAGGCGAGGCCGGGCGTGTGCAGCTGGTGCTGCGCGAGCCGGTCGGCGCCTGGCACGGCGACCGGGTCGTACTGCGCGATGCCTCGGCCAGCCGCACGCTGGCGGGAGGCCGGGTGCTCGATGCGAACGCGCCGGCCCGCTACCGGCGCACACCGCAGCGGCTCGCGATGCTCAACGCGTTATCGCTGCCAACACCCGAAGCGCGGCTGGCCGGGCTGTTGGCTGCATCACCGACCGGCATCGATCTGACGCGCTGGACACGCGCCGAAGGCCGCCACAGCGGCGTGCCGAGCACGGCCGACTGTCCCGCGGAAACGCTGTTCGGGCACGACGCGGCATCGGCCTGGGCGCTCGGCACTGCGCACCGGCAGGCGCTCGATGCACTGCTGCGCGACAAGCTGGCCGCCTTCCACGCACAGCATCCCGATGAACTGGGCCCCGACACCGCGCGGCTGCGGCGACTGGTTGCTCCGCGCCTCGCCGATGCGCTGTGGCGCGCGCTGCTGGCGCAGCAGATCGCCAGCGGCGTGCTGTTGCAGCGGGGCGCGCAGGTGCACCTGCCGGAACACGGCGTGCGGCTGTCGGCGGTCGACCAACGCATCGCGCAGAAGGTGATGCCGGCGCTGGAAGCCGGCGCCTTCGACCCGCCGTGGGTGCGCGACCTGGTCGCATCGGCGCGCGAGAGCGAGGTGCTGCTGCGCACGGTGATGGCCAGGCTGGCGCAGCGCGGCGAGCTGCACCAGGTCGTCACGGACTTGTACTACCCGGCGCGCACGATGACGCGGCTGGCGCAACTGGCGCGCGAGATCGCGCGACGCGACGGCGAGGTCAAGGCCGCGGCCTTCCGCGACGCCACCGGGCTGGGCCGCAAACGGGCGATCCAGCTGCTGGAGTATTTCGACAAGGTCGGCCTGCTGCGCCGCGTGCAGGAATCGCACCGGCTGCGCACCGACACGGTGTTGTTCACCGAGACCGCATCGGAGGCCGCGTGAGACCGCGTCACCGTGCCATCGTGATCTCCTGTTCCCACGGGAGGGGAAGCGTCCCTGGTGGGACGGCCGGGCTTCAAACCCGGTGGGTGGCGCCACGCGTCGCCGGGAGGGTTCGACTCCCTCTCCCCTCCGCCCCCATGCCGCGCGAACCATGAACGACGCCGCGCTGCCCGGGCTGGCCTTCCCGGCCGATCTGGCCTACCACGTCGAACACCAAACCTGGGCCCGTCTCGATGCCGACGGCAGCGCCACCGTCGGCATCACCTCGCTGGGCATCAAGCTGTCGGGTGAGCTCTACATGTGCCGGCCGCGGCCGGTCGGCGCCGAGGTCGCGCAGGGGCGTTCGATCGCGGTGGTCGAGCTCGCGAAGTCGGTGGTGTCGGTCAAGTCGCCGGTGTCGGGCACGGTGGTCGCGGTCAACCCACGGCTCGAAAACACGCCGGAACTGGTGCACCGCGACCCGTACGGCGATGGCTGGCTGGCGCGGCTGGCGCTGAGCGATCCGTCGGCCGATCTGCCCCAACTCGTCCAGGGCGACGCGGTGGCGCCAGCGATGGCCCACCACGCGTGGTTGAATCGGCAGCCATGAGATCCCTCGTCGAAGACGTGCCCCTCGATCCCTTCGCGCGGCCAGTGCCGGTGATCGGCGTCGCGCTGCTGCTGTGGGCCTGCGATCCGGCCGAGCCGCAGCGCCTTGCGACGCCGTTCTTCCATGCTGCCGCCGCTGCCGCGATGGACATGCCGGTCGAAATCTATTTCAGTGCGCGCAGCGTACTGCTGCTGCAACCCGGCATCGCCGGGACCCTGCATGCCAGCCCGTCTCACGCGAAGACGGTGCTCGATGCGATGCGCGAAGCGGTCGCCCACGGTGCGGTGCTGCTGGCCTGCACCGACGCGCTGCACGCCCACGGCTTGAGCGCGAAGCATCTGATCCCAGAATGCACACGCCGCGGCGGTGCCGTCCAGTTCATGGGCCGCGTCTGCGACCCCGGCTGGCGCACGCTGGTGTTCTGACGCCAGTCCGAGCCCGTCATTGATTCACCTTTCACCACCCCCATCAGCCCAGGAGCCCAGACCATGAACCCCACCCTCCCCCGCGTCGCCCGTTGGGCGCGCTCGCTCGGCCTGATCGCCGCTGCTGCCACGCTGACCGTCGCTGCCCACGCGCAGCAGGTACTGCGCGTCACCGCGATCCCGGACGAGGCGCCGACCGAACTGGCGCGCAAGTTCGCGCCGCTGGGCGCCTACCTGGAGACCAAGCTGGGCATGAAGGTCGAGTGGACGCCGGTGACCGACTACGCCGCCGCGGTCGAGGCGCTGGTCAACAAGAAGGTCGATCTGGCCTGGTTCGGCGGCTTCACCTTCGTGCAGGCCAGCGTGCGGTCGGAGGGCAAGGTGATCCCGCTGGTGCAGCGCGAGGAAGACGAGAAATTCCGTTCCGTCTTCATCACCGACGCGAACAGCGGCATCAACAAGCTCGAAGACCTGAAGGGCAAGACGCTCAGCTTCGGCTCAGCGTCGAGCACCTCGGGCCACCTGATGCCGCGCAGCTTCCTGCTGGCCGCCAAGATCAACCCCGACCTTGATCTGAAGCGCATCAGCTTCTCCGGCGCGCACGACGCGACGATCGCCGCGGTGGCCAGCGGCAAGGTCGATGCCGGTGCGCTGAACATCTCGGTGTGGGACAAGTTCGTCACCGACAAGAAGGTCGACCCGGCCGTGGTCAAGGTGTTCTACACGACACCACCGTACTACGACTACAACTGGTCTGTGCATGCCGACATGCCGGCCGATCTGCGCAACAAGCTGCAGCAGGCCTTCCTGGCGCTCGATGCGAGCACACCGCAAGGCAGGGAAATCCTCGGTCTGCAACGCGCGACGCGATTCATCCCCGCCAAGGCCGAGAACTACAGTGGCATCCGCGCGGCCGCCGAGAACGCCGGTCTGCTGAAGTGATCGTCTCGCTGCGCGACCTGCGCGCAGCCGCCGCGCCAGGAGCCAACGCCGAGGTGCTGCGCGGGCTGTCACTGGACATCCGGCGCGGCGAGCAGCTCGCACTGATCGGCTCGTCGGGCGCCGGCAAGACCAGCTTGCTGCAGGCGCTGGCCTGCGCGGTGCCGCCGCTCGCGGGCACGCTGACGCTGTTCGGCACGGACCCATGGGCGCTGTCGACAGCCGCGCGCCAACGGCTGCGTGGCCGACTGTTCCTCGCGCCACAGGCGCCGCCGCTGCCACCGCGGCAGCGTGTGGTCACCGCGGTGCTTGCCGGTCGATTGCCGGCGCAGTCGCTGTGGGCCAGCCTGCGCACGCTGTGGCATCCACGCGAAGCGGGGCTGGCACAGGCCGCGCTGGCCGCACTGGACCTCGGCGACAAGCTGTGGGAACGCGTCGATCGGCTGTCGGGCGGCGAGCGCCAGCGCGTCGGGCTGGCGCGGGCGTTGGTTGCCGATGCCGAGCTGTGGCTGATCGACGAGCCGCTGTCGGCGCTCGACCCGGCCCGCGCCGAGCAGGTGATCGACAGCCTGACCACAGCCGCCCGCAGCGCCGACCGCACGCTGGTGTGCACGCTGCACCAGGTCGAGGTGGCACGGCGCAGCTTCCCGCGCATCGTCGCGCTGCGCGATGGCATGGTCGTGTACGACGGTGCGGCATCGGCGTTCACCGATGCGCAGGTCGCGGCCCTGTACGGAGCGCGCGGCCTGGTGGACGAACCAGTCGAGCGCGATGACGACGTGCGAGCCGCACGGCCGCAGATCGTCTGCCGCTGATGGCGCTCGCTCGGCTGACAAGACCCCGGTCATGAACCTCACCACATCGCCATCGATCGTGAAGCCGGTGTTCGCCCGCAGCGACCCCGCGCGGGCCATGCGCTGGGCCACCGTGCTGCTGCTCGCCGCGCTGCTCTGGCCGCTGGCAGTGCTGACCGAGTTCAAACCCTGGGTGCTGGCCGATGCCCGCAGCCTGCGCTCGACCGGACACTTCCTGGCCAGCTTCGTGCCGCCACGGATGGACGCCGAGTTCCTCGGGCTGCTGTTGCACGAAGCCTGGCGCACCGTCGCCATCGCCACTGCCGGCATGACGCTGGCCTGGCTGATCGCGGTGCCGCTGGCAATCGGCTCGACCGCACGGCTGTCGGTCAGCGCACTGGCTCAATCGATGAGCTTGTTGCCCTCCGCGGTGCGCACGCTGCTGCGCTGGACGATGGTCGTTCTGCGCTCGATGCCCGAGCTGGTGTGGGCGCTGCTGTTCGTGCGAGTTGTGGGCCTGGGCCCGACGGCTGGCGTGCTGGCGATCGGCATCGCCTACGGCGGCATGCTGGGCAAGGTCTACGCCGAAATCCTGGAAAGCAGCGACCCGGCACCGACGCAGGCGCTGCTGCGCAATGGCAGCGGCCGGCTGCAGGCGCTGCTGTTCGGCACGCTGCCGCAGTGCGCTCCCGAGCTGGTCAGCTACACCGTCTACCGTTGGGAGTGCGCGATCCGTGCTTCGGTGGTGCTGGGCTTCGTCGGTGCCGGCGGGCTGGGCCAGCTGCTCGACAGCGCGACAAAGATGTTCTCGGGCGGTGAGGTCAGCAGCATCCTGCTGGTGTTCATCGCGCTGGTGGCGCTGTCGGACCGCATCAGCGCGCTGCTGCGCAAGGCCATGGCATGACCGCGTCGACTGTCGCAACACCGCCGCCCGCCCGCCGCACTGCGCGCTGGATCGGCGTCGGCATCGCCGCGCTGGTGGTGGCGAGCTTCGCGACGCTGGACTTGCGTGGTGCCGATTTCCTGGCGCCCGACGCACGGCAGGCGATGGGCAAATTCGCCACCAGCTTCTTCCCGCCGGAAACCGCACCGGCCTTCCTGCGTCGCGTGCTCGATGGCACGCTGGAAACCCTCGCGATGTCACTGCTCGGCACGCTGCTCGCCGCGCTGGGTGGCCTGGCCCTGTCGCTGGGCGCCAGCGCGCGCGGTCACGATGGCCAGCGCACGGTCACCACGCCGCTGCTGCGCGGCGCGACGCGCACCGCGTTGAACGTACTGCGCTCAGTGCCCGAGCTGGTGTGGGCGGTGCTGCTGTTGATTGCTGCCGGGCTCGGGCCGTTTTCCGGCACGCTGGCGCTGGTGCTGCACACCAGCGGGGTGCTGGGCCGTCTGTTCGCCGAGAGCATCGAGAACGCGCCGCCCGAGCCCGCGTTCGCGCTGCGCGTGCGCGGCGTCGGGCGGCTGCGGGTGTTCCTGTACGCCACGCTGCCGCAGATCTGGCCGCAGGTCATCTCGTACACGCTGTACCGCTGGGAAAACAACATCCGCGCCGCCGCAGTGCTGGGCGTGGTGGGAGCCGGTGGACTGGGGCAGATGCTGTCCTACCACCTGGGGCTGTTCCAGATGCACGAGAGCTGCACCGTGCTGCTGGCGATGATGTCGCTGGTGGCGCTGGTCGATGCGCTGTCGTACGCTGCGAGGCGATGGCTGAACCGCTGAGACCATGAGCAAAGCCGACCCCAACCCCGTGCTGCACGCCCTGCTCGACCGCCATTCGACAGGCCCACGGTACCTGGTCGAACCCGGCCCGAGCGACGCCGAGCTCTTGATGCTGACCGAAGCGGCCTTGCGCGCACCCGACCATGCGGCGCTGGTACCGTTCCGGTTTCGCGCGGTGCGCGGTGCAGCGCGTGAGCGGATGGCGACACTGTTCGAGCAGGCCGCGCGGGCCGCGGGCAAGGATGCCGAGAGCGCTGTGCTCGACCGCGAACGGGCGTTGAAAGCGCCAGTGACGCTGGCGGTGATTGCACGGATCGACCTGGGCCATCCGCAGGTGCCGGCGCATGAGCAATGGGCCTGCCTCGGTGGCGCCCTGGCGCACCTGCTGCTGGCCGCGCAGGCGCTGGGTTACGGCGCGAAGATGTTGAGCGGCGCGAAAGCGCGCTCGCCGCTGCTGGCCTCGGCGTTCTGCGAAGGCGGCGAGATGCTGGTCGGCTGGATCGCGATCGGCACCCCAACGCTGGACCGCCGCGCCAAACATGGCAAGCCGCCGCCCGACGAGGTGCTGAGCTTCTGGTCGTGACGCGCTGCGATCAGGGCGCCGCTGCCGTGCGAGTCAGCGTCGATTGCAAATAAGACAGCAGCTGGTCTTCCGGATAGGGCTTGCTGAGCAGCACGCTGACCCCGGCTTCGAACGCATCGGCACGGTGCTTCACGTCGTCGGCGGTGATCATCACGATCGGGATGTGTGCGGTGCGCGGATTGCTGCGCACCTGACGTGTCAGCTCGAAGCCGTCCATGCCGGGCATCTCGACGTCGGTGATCAGCACGTCGGGCAGGTCGAGCTCGATCTGGCGCGCGGCATCGAGGCCGTCTTCGGCCAGCGAAACGCGGTACAGGTGCTTGGCGAGCAGGCGACTGGTCTTGACGCGGACCACTTTCGAGTCGTCGGCGATCATCACCAGGCACTGCTCCGGCGTGCGGTTGGCAACGACAGCGGGCGTTGCCGGAGCAGGAACGGGAACAGGTGCAGGTTCGGGCTCGAGCGTGAAGGTGAACTCGAACGCAGCCGCTTCGGCAGCTTGCGCCGCTGCCTGCGCTTCTGCAGCACGCTGTGCCTCCCATCTCGCCGCCTCTTCCTGCACACGCCGCTCAGCTTCGATCTGCAGGGCATGTTGCGCCTCGGCCGCGGCGGCTGCAGCAGCGACACGCTCTGCCTCGGCTTCGGCCGCCACCCGCTCAATCTCGGCCGCGACACGCCGACGTTCGCTCTCATCATCGGCGAGGTGCTGCGCGGCGAGACGGGCCTCCCATTCGGCGGCCTCACGCGCCAGGGCCTCAAGTGCTGCCTGCTCATCGACCTCGGGGGCCGGCTCCGGCGCCGCAGGTGGCGGTGCAACGAACTGGACCGCCGCCTGCTCGGCAGCGACACGGGCACGCTCGCCTTCTTCTTCAGCAAGCTGCTGCGAGATCAGCCGGGCTTCCCACTCGGCGGCCT
>JANXTP010000347.1 GCA_025352345.1 Burkholderiales bacterium
GGTTCATGCCGGTTGGGGCGGGTCGAGCTCGGCTTCGAGGCGGGAAATCTGGTCTTTCAGCAACAGCCTGCGCTTCTTCAACCTGCGCAACATCAACTCATCGTCAGGGCGCAGCAGCACCGCCTGATCGATCAGTCCGTCGAGGTCGCCATGTTCGATGCGCAACTCGATCAAGTGCCGGGGCAGAGAATGCAAATTGATGTTCATCAAGGGTACCGTTGCCCACTCTTCACGAGTTCCCAGCGTCGGCAACGATTATAGTTTTCGGTATGACTTCCACCTCGAACGGCCACCGGCTGTCGGCCGCCACAGGCATTCACCGCGGTGACCGCGCGTACCAGCAGGATCAGGTCGAAATCATCCCTCACAGCCGCGTTCCCGGTTGCGCGCTGGGCGTGCTGGCCGACGGCATGGGTGGCAAGAGCGGTGGTCGCAAAGCGGCCGACCAGGTGATCCTGACGGCGCAGCAGCTATTCGAGCGTTACGCGCCCAGCCGCGACGACCCGGCCGAGACGCTGAAACAGCTGGTGCTGGAAGCGCACCTGATGATCAAGCTGACCGCGATCACCTCGGAAGAGGAACCGCACAGCACGGTCGCAGCCTTCCTGATCAGCCCCAGCCGCGAATGCCACATCGTGCACGCCGGTGATTCACGGGTCTACTTTTTCCGCGGCACCGAAATGATCACCCGGACCAGTGATCACTCCTATGTGCAGCGGCTGGTCAACGAAGGCCAGTTGTCGGAAGAAGATGCCAACAGCCATCCGCAGTCCAATCTGCTGACAGGCTGCCTGGGCGCGGTTCAAGACCCACCGCTGGCCGTCACACGCATCGAACGGATGGAACCGGGCGACAGCGTGCTGGCCTGCAGCGACGGGCTCTGGCACTACTTCACGCCGAAGGAGCTCGGTGCCATCGTCGACGCCCTGCCACCGCGCGAGGCGAGCGAGATGCTGATCGACAAGGCCCGCCAACGTGCGCGTGGCGGTGGCGACAACCTGTCTCTCGCGCTGGTTCGTGTCGAAGCGCTCGAGCGCTGATCCCGTCGCCGGGCTTACGCCCGATCGAACCGGTCAACGTACCGGGCTGGGTGTCGCGGCCGAGGCTGAAGCACCGGGAGCGGGCAACGGCGACGCCGGGGGCTTTTTCGAATTGCGCTCGGCGTTGCGAGCAAGCACCCGGGCTCGGCGCTCCTCGGCCTGTTGCACGCGAGCCTCTGCGCGCCGCGCTGCGTTGGGATCCGGCGCCGGTGTCAGCCGCTTCGAGCTGTGCGCGCGCCGCACCTTCGCGGGCGGCAGCTCGCTTACCGGCGCCGACGCCGACGCCGCATCGTCAGCGACCTCGGGACTGGAAGCCGCCGCCGACCGCAGCCGAGGTCGGATCGGCAGCAACGGCTTGGTGATCCTCGTGCCCGCGTCGGCCGCTTCCGGTGCCGACGCTGCCGCGGCGGCGCTAGCAGCCTCACGGGCAGCCTCGGCCTTTCGACTCAGATGCTCCCGGCGAGCAGCAGCACGCTGCTGGCGCTCGCGTTCGTCCAGCGTCAACTGATCGCGTCGCAGCGGGTCGACGATGTCGCGGTGCTTTTCCCGGGCGTCGAGCAGGCAAGGCGTCACAGCGAAACGCGTCTGGCACTCGGCCTCTTCGGCGACGAGATCGGCATCGGCCTTGGCACGAGCTTCGGCGATGCGCTTCCTGTCTTCTGAGACCGTGGCGACGGCCAGTTGGCCACAAGCCAGCATGGCCGCCGCCAGCGCCCAGCCATTGACACGGGCAAACGACAGCCGTTTCATGTCAGCGCGGTCTCGACATCGCGGCGGGCCAGGGACAGGAATTCGGCTGATCTCATTTCGTGCAATCGCGACACCGTTCGGGGAAATTCATGGGACAGCGGGCCGACGGTGTAAAGCTCCTCCGCCGCCACTTCAGCCGACAATATCAGCTTGACGTGCCGGTCGTACAACACATCGACCAGCCAGGTGAAGCGCCTTGCTTCCGATGCCAACCGGGGCGACATCTGCACGACACCCGACACCAGTACCGTGTGAAAGCGCGAGGCCAATTCGAGATAGTCGTTCTGTGAACGCGGGCCACCGCACAGTTCCTGGAAGTCGAACCACACCACACCACCGGCGCGGCGCCGCGCCTTCAACACCCGGTGCTCGATATTCAGCAGCGGATTTTCGTCCTTGGCTTCGGCCAGGCGCTCGAAGGCCAATGCCATCGCGGCATCGGCTGCGGGGCCCAGCGGCGTGTGGTACGTCGCGACCTGCTCCAGCGTCAGTCTGCGGTAGTCGGTGCCAGCGTCGACGTTGACGATCTGCAGGCGGTCCTTCAGCAACTCGATGGCCGGCAAGATGCGATCGCGGTGCAGGCCGTTCGGGTACAGCCCGTCGGGGTGGAAATTCGACGTGGTGACAATGCTGACGCGGTGAGCGAACAGCGACTCCAACAGCCGATGCAGGATCATCGCGTCGGTGATGTCGGCGACGTGAAACTCATCGAAGCAGATCAGCCGGAAGCGACGCGACATCCGTTTGCCCAGTTCCTCCAGCGGGTTCACCGTGCCATGCAGGTCGGCCAGTTCGCGGTGCACCTCGCGCATGAACTCGTGGAAGTGCAGACGCACCTTGCGCTGCAATGGCACCGCATTGAAGAAGCAGTCCATCAGGAAGCTCTTGCCGCGACCCACGCCGCCATAAAGGTAGACGCCACGGGGTATCTCCAGGCGCACCAGCAGGCGGGTCAGCGAATTGCGGCGCCGCGACTTGTAGGCGATCCACTCGTTCTCGCAGCGCTCCAGCGCATCGATCGCCGCCAGCTGCGCCGCGTCGGCGCTGTAGCCCCGCTCGGCAAGGGTCTGTTGATAGAGCTGACGAACGGGCATGGGCAATGACAGCAGTGGACGACCTCAGGGCATGGGCTCAGCCGACCGCAGCGACGTCTGCGGTCGGGCGATCGCCGCATTCCCAATCAGAAATTCAAGGTGCGCTTGTCAACCGCGAGCGCGGCTTCCTTCGTCGATTCGCTGAGCGAAGGATGGGCGTGGCAAATGCGCGCAATGTCTTCGGCACTGGCCTTGAATTCCATCGCGACCACCGCCTCGGCGATCAGCTCTGAGGCGAATGGCCCAACGATGTGCACGCCGAGGATCTCGTCGGTCTTCGCGTCGGCCAGCATCTTGACCATGCCGGTGGTGTCACCCATCGCACGGGCCCGGCCATTGGCCAGGAAGGGGAATGTGCCCGCCTTGTACTCGCGGCCTTCGGCCTTCAGTTGCTGCTCGGTCTGCCCGACCCAGGCGATCTCGGGCGCGGTGTAGATCACCCACGGCACGGTGTTGAAATTGACATGCGGATGCTGCCCGGCGATGCGCTCGGCCACTGCCACACCCTCTTCCTCCGCCTTGTGCGCCAGCATCGGACCACGCACCACATCGCCGACCGCCCACACATTCGGCAGGTTGGTGCAGCAGTGGTTATCGACGGCGATCGCACCGCGCTCGTCGAGCTTCAGACCGACGGCCTCGGGGTTCAGCCCGATCGTGTTCGGCACGCGGCCGATCGACACGATCAGCTTGTCGACTTCGAGCTTGGTCGCCTCGCCCTTGGCGTTCGCATAGCTCACGGTGACAGCCGACTTGCCCGACGTCACCTTGTCGATCTTCACGCCCAATTCGATCTTCAAGCCCTGCTTGGTGAAGGCCTTGTGCGCTTCCTTGGCGATCTGCTGATCGACCGCACCGAGGAAGGTCGGCAAGCCTTCGAGCACGGTGACATCAGACCCGAGCCGGCGCCAGACTGACCCCATTTCCAGGCCAATGACACCGGAGCCGATCACGCCGAGCCGCTTCGGCACACTGCCGATGCGCAACGCGCCATCGTTCGACAAGATCTTGTCCTCATCGAAGTCCGCACCCGGCAGGGAGCGCGGGGTCGAGCCTGTGGCCAGGATGATGTGCTTGCCGGAAATTACCTCCGCGGCCGTGCCGGTGACCTGGATCTCGTAGCCGGCATCGCCCGTCTTCAGAAACGCGCCACGGCCGTGGAAGAACGTGACCTTGTTCTTCTTGAACAGGTACAGGATGCCTTCGTTGTTCTGCTTCACCACCGCGTCCTTGCGGCCCAGCATCTTGGCCACATCGATGCTCAAGTCTTTCAGGCCGATGCCGTGGTCGGCGAAGCTGTGCCCGGCATGCTCGAAGTGCTCGCTGGACTGCAGCAGCGCCTTCGACGGGATGCAGCCGACGTTGGTGCAGGTACCGCCCGGTGCCGGGCCGCCCAAGGCGTTCTTCCACTCGTCGATGCAGGCGGTGTTGAAGCCGAGCTGCGCGGCGCGGATGGCGGCCACATAGCCGCCGGGGCCGCCGCCGATGACGACGACATCAAATTGTTGGCTCATGAATCGCTTTCTTAGATGTCAAACAGAAGTCGCGCTGGGTCTTCCAGCGCTTCCTTCATCGCGACCAGGCCCAGCACGGCTTCGCGGCCGTCGATGATGCGGTGGTCGTACGACATCGCGAGGTAGTTCATCGGGCGGATCACGATCTGCCCGTTCTCGACCACCGCGCGGTCCTTGGTCGCGTGCACGCCGAGGATGGCCGACTGCGGTGGGTTGATGATGGGCGTGGACAGCATCGAGCCGAAGGTGCCACCGTTGGAAATCGAGAAGGTGCCACCGGTCAGGTCGTCCAGCGTCAGCTTGCCTTCGCCGGCCTTCTTGCCGAACTCGGAGATCTTCTTCTCGATGTCGGCGAAGCTCATCTGATCGGCATTGCGCAGGATCGGCACCACCAAGCCGCGCGGCGAACCGACGGCGATGCCGATGTCGAAGTAGCCGTGGTAGACGATGTCGTTGCCGTCGACCGAGGCGTTGATGACCGGGTACTTCTTCAGCGCGGCGACAGCCGCCTTCACGAAGAAGCTCATGAAGCCGATCTTGACGCCGTGCTCCTTCTCGAACTTCTCCTGGAAGCGCTTGCGCATCTCCATCACCGGCGCCATGTTCACTTCGTTGAAGGTGGTCAGGATCGCGTTGGTGGCTTGCGATTGCAGCAGCCGTTCGGCGACACGCGCACGCAGGCGCGACATCGGCACCCGCTGCTCCGGGCGATCGCCCAGGTTCACGGCCACCGGTGCGGGCACTGACGGCAGGGCCCGCGCGACCACCGCGGCGACCGGGGCCGCTTTAGCGGGTGCCACGGCGACCACAGGCGCCTGCAGACCCGCGGCCAGCGCCGCGGTGACATCACCCTTGGTGACACGACCGCCCTTGCCGGTGCCGTCCACCGAGCCCGCGTCCATCTGGTGATCGGCCATGATCTTGGCGGCGGCCGGCATCGCGACGCCGCTGGCGGCACCCGCGGCCGGCGCTGGCGTTGGTGGCGGCGTCACGGCATCGGGGGCGATCGCCTTGACTTCCAGCGGGCTGGCCTGCGCCACGGCCGCGGTGTCGATGCGCGCGATGACTTCTTCGGCCACGCAGCTCTCACCGTCGTTCTTGACCAGCTGCGCCATCACGCCGGACGCCGGAGCCGGCACTTCCAGCACGACCTTGTCGGTTTCGATCTCGACCAGGATTTCGTCCATGACGACGGCCTCGCCGGGCTTTTTCTTCCACTGCAACAGCGTGGCTTCGGCCACCGATTCGGACAGTTGCGGAACTTTGACTTCAACGATGGACATGGTCTTCTTTCTTCGATTTCAACCGACAGGCGCGCAGGCCAAGGGCGAAATTTTTCTGTGAATGTGGGGGTGTGATCGGGGGGTGACTAGCCTGGGGGCGGGCATGCAGCGCCAAAGACGACGCTGCATGCAGCCGACACGTGTGTCACTTGCTGAGGACGAAGCCTTTGAGCTTGCCGAAGGCCTGGTCGAGCAGCGACTTCAGCTGCTCCTGGTGCAGGTGGGCGTAACCCACCGCAGGCGATGCAGACGCCGGACGGCCGGCATACCCGAGCTT
>JANXTP010000373.1 GCA_025352345.1 Burkholderiales bacterium
GCGCGACCTGGTCGACCAGGACCGCGAACTGCAGCGCAAGCGGCGCGAATTCCAGGAAGACCTGAACCAACGCAAGAACGAGGAACTCGCGACCGTCGTCGAGCGGGCGAACAAGGTCATCAAGCAGATCTACGAGAGCGAGAAGTACGACCTGATCCTCCAAGAGGCGGTGTTCGCCGGGCCGAAGATCGACATCACCGACAAGGTGGTCAAGGCGCTGAATGCACAGGGTGCCAAGTGAGCCTGAGACACGGTTTGCGCTAGGCGAACTGGCGGCACAACTCGGTGCCGAACTGATCGGCGACCCGGCGCAGACCGTGAGTCGCATCGCGTCGCTGGACACCGCCGACGCCAGTGCGATTTCCTTTCTTTCCAATCCCCGTTACCTGCCTGCGCTGGCCAACTCGAAGGCCGGCTGCGTGATCGTTTCGCCGACGCACCGCGATACTGCCGCGTTGCGAGGGGCGGCGTTGATAGCCGCGGATCCTTACCTGTGCTTTGCCCGGCTGACGCAACTTTGGGTCGCTCGTGGTCGAGCCGCCATCGCGCCGCAGGTCCATCCTTCTGCCGTTGTGCATGCTGGTGCGCACTTGGCACCTGGCGCAGCGGTGGGCGCGCTGTCGGTGATCGAAGACGGCGCGGTGATCGGTGAGGGCACGGTGATCGGCGCGCAATGCTTTATTGGCGCAGGCGCCTCGGTGGGCGCGCACACCCGGTTGTCGGCGCAGGTGGTGTTCGGCGCCCGATGCCACATTGGCGCGCGCGGCATCGTGCACAGCGGGGTGGTGATTGGTGCCGACGGGTTCGGCTTTGCGCCGCACGAAGGTCGCTGGGAAAAAATCGAGCAACTGGGCGGCGTGCGCATCGGTGACGACGTCGAAATTGGCGCCAACACCTGCATCGATCGAGGGGCGCTGGAAGACACCGTGATCGAAGACGGTGTGAAGCTCGACAACCTGGTGCAGATCGCCCACAACGTGCATATCGGCGCGCACAGCGCGCTGGCGGGCACGGCCGCGGTGTCGGGCAGCACCCGCATCGGCGCCCATTGCACGATGGCCGGCGGTGCCGGCGTGGTGGGTCACGTGACGCTGGCCGACCATGTGCATTTGGGCGCGCGTTCGGTGGCCACCCATTCCATCCACAAGCCGGGCCTGTACACCGGCCTGTTTCCCATCGATGACAATGCGTCGTGGGAGAAGAATGCGGCCACATTGCGTCAATTGCATCGATTGCGTGAGCGCATACGAGCCCTCGAAAAAAACAACGAGACCAAATCGTCATGACGATGGACATCAACGAAATCATGCGGCGAATTCCGCATCGTTATCCGATCCTGCTGGTGGATCGGGTGCTTGAACTGAAGAAGGGTGTCAACATCAAGGCGCTGAAGAACGTCAGCATCAACGAACACTATTTCAGTGGGCACTTCCCGAAGCGGCCAGTGATGCCGGGCGTGCTGATGATCGAGGCATTGGCGCAGGCGGCTGCGATCCTGGGCTTCGAAACACTCGACCTGAAAACCAACGAGAATTCGCTGTTTTACTTTGCCGGCATCGACGGCGCGCGCTTCAAGCGCCCGGTCGAGCCGGGCGATCAACTGCTGCTCGACGTGACGCTGGATCGCATGAAGTCGGGTGTCTTCAAGTTCAAGGCCCGCGCCACGGTCGACGGTGAACTGGCCGTTGAGGCTGACTTCCTGTGCACGGTGCGCGACATCGCATGACCGGCATCGCGCGGCCGCCCTCGGCATCAACTGTCCAGAGGCCATGACGCTGATCCACCCCACCGCGATCATCGAGACGGGCGCCGAGCTGGATTCCTCGGTGGCCGTAGGGCCGTACAGCATCGTTCGCTCGCAGGTGCGCGTGGCCGCAGGCACGACGATCG
Source organism: Burkholderiales bacterium (assembly GCA_025352345.1). Classification (GTDB taxonomy): domain Bacteria; phylum Pseudomonadota; class Gammaproteobacteria; order Burkholderiales; family Burkholderiaceae_C; genus PBB1. The sequence goes on from JANXTP010000373.1 coordinate 1,891, forward strand.
GGGCCCATTGCGTGATCGAGGGCCGCACGACCATCGGCCGCGACAACCGCATCTTCCAGTTCTGCTCGATCGGCGCGGTGCCGCAGGACAAGAAGTACCGCGACGAGCCCACCGAACTGCACATCGGTGACCGCAACACGATCCGCGAGTTCTGCACCTTCAACATCGGCACCGCACAGGACGGCGGCGTGACACGCGTCGGCGACGACAACTGGGTGATGGCCTATGCGCACATCGCGCACGACTGCCAGGTCGGCAGCCAGACCATCCTCGCCAACAACGCCACGCTGGCCGGCCATGTGCATCTGGGCGATTGGGTCATCGTCGGCGGGCTCACCGGCGTGCACCAGTTCGTCAAGGTCGGTCCGCACGCGATGATCGGCTTCGCCAGCGCCGTGTCGCAAGACGTGCCGCCTTTCATGATGGTCGACGGCAACCCGCTTGCGGTTCGTGGTTTCAATGCCGAAGGGCTGCGCCGTCGCGGCTTCGGGCCCGAGCGCATCGGTGCCGTCAAGCAGATGCACCGGCTGCTGTACCGCCAGGGGAACACGCTGGACCAGGCCCGTCGGGCAATCGCTGAACTGGCCACCAGCGCGCCGGAAGCGGCCGTCGATGTCGCGGTGATGAGCCAGTTTCTCGCGGCCTCGCAGCGCGGCATCGTCCGTTAGATGAGGCCCCCACGTCGCGGCGCTCCTGCCCTCCGAGGGCGCTCCGGCCGCCTCGGGAGCGGCCCTTCGGCGGCCGGCATGCCCCTTACTGAACCGCGCCTCGCGATGGTGGCTGGCGAGGCTTCGGGCGATCTGCTGGCCGGGCTGCTGCTGGGTGGTCTGACGCAGCGCTGGCCGGCGCTCGCCGCCCACGGGATTGGCGGGCCCAGGATGGCAGCACAGGGCTTCGAGGCCTGGTGGCCCAGCGACAAGCTCGCAGTGCGTGGCTATGCCGAGGTGCTGCGCCATTACCCCGAATTGCTGGGCATCCGAAACCGGCTCGCCGAACGTCTGCTGCAGGATCCGCCGGACGCCTTCATCGGAGTCGATGCGCCCGACTTCAACCTCGACCTGGAAGTGCGGCTGAAGGCGAGTGGCATTCGCACGATCCACTTCATCGGCCCGTCGATCTGGGCCTGGCGCGGCGAGCGCATCGAGAAGATCAAGCGCGCCGTCGACCATGTGCTGTGCATCTTCCCGTTCGAGCCTGCGCTGTACGCACAGCATGGCGTGGCGGCCACCTATGTCGGCCACCCGCTGGCCGATTCGATTCCACTCGAGGTGCCCCGGCAGGCCAGTCGCAGCGCGCTGAATCTGGCCGACGCCGATACCGTCGTCGCGTTGCTGCCGGGCAGTCGCCGCTCGGAAATCCAGTACATCGCGCCGACCTTGCTGGAAGGCGCTGCGCTGATGAGGCGCCGCCGTCCTGACCTGCGCTTCGTGCTGCCGGCGGCGCCGGGCCTGCGCCCACTGATCGAGCCGCTGCTGCTCCGGCACGCACCGGGCGTCGAGGTCGAGCTGCTCGAGGGTCAGTCGCATCTGGCGCTGGCCGCCTGCGATGTGACCCTGATCGCCAGCGGCACCGCCACACTCGAAGCAGCGCTGTTCAAGCGGCCGATGGTGATCGCGTACAAGATGCATTGGCTCAGCGCGCAGATCATGAAACGCAAGAACTACCAGCCCTGGGTCGGGCTGCCGAACATCCTGCTGGGTGAGTTCGCGGTGCCCGAATTCCTGCAGGCAGAAGCGACGCCCCAACATCTGGCCGATGCGGCTTTCGCTTGGCTCGACGATCCCTCAGCAAGTGCGACCCTCGCCGCTCGCTTCGAAGCCTTGCACCACACGCTGCGTCGCCACACGGCGCAGGCAGCCACCGATGCGATCGAGAAAATCCTTGCCCGCTGAGCAGCTCGGTCTGCGCTGGGAGGCGCCGGGCCTGATGGCAGGCGTTGACGAGGCCGGCCGGGGCCCCCTGGCCGGCCCGGTGGTGGCCGCCGCGGTGATCCTCGACGATCTGCAGCCGATCCGCGGCCTGAATGATTCGAAGAAGCTCACCGCTCGCGCCCGCGCGCGGCTGTTCGACGAGATCCGTGCGAAGGCGCTGTGCTGCTGCATCGCCGAAGCCACGGTCGAGGAGATCGACCGTCTGAACATTCTGCAGGCGACGCTGCTCGCGATGCGCCGTGCGGTGGATGGCCTGCGCCTGCGGCCGCACCGGGTGCTGGTCGATGGCAACCGGCTGCCGGTGTTGCCGATGCCGGCCGAGGCGATTGTTCAGGGGGATGCGAAAGTGCCGGCGATCTCCGCCGCGTCGATCCTGGCCAAGGTGCACCGCGACCGGCTGTGCCTGGCACTGCACGAGCGCCATCCGCAGTACGGTTTCGATGGTCACAAGGGGTACCCGACCGCCGCGCACCTGGCGGCGCTGCGTGAGCACGGCGCCTGCGAGGTGCACCGTCGTTCGTTTGCCCCGGTGCGCGCGGTTCTGGTGACGCCGGTATGACGACGACTAGCGTGAAGTCCATCTCGTCGCGCGACAACCCGCTGTTGGTGCGACTGCGCAAGCTGGGCCGCGACCCGGTGGCTTACCGCAAGCAGGGTGAGCTGTGGATCGAAGGAGACCACCTGTGTCGCGCGTTTCTGCAGCGTGGTGGTGTGCCGCTGCAGGCGCTGATCAGTGAAGAGGCATGGGCCTCGCCGCTGCGCGATCTGGCGATGGCAGCGCCAGCGGTGTCGGTGCTGCCTGCGGCGTTGATGGCGGGCATCAGCACCCTGGAATCGCCCGCGCCCATCGGCTTCGTCGTGCCGTGGGTCGGGGTGGTGGATTCGCTGCCCGATGCGCCCACCGTGGTGCTCGACCGCTTGCAGGATGCCGGCAACGTCGGCACCGTGCTGCGCAGCGCATCTGCCTTCGGGTTCACACAGGTGCTGGCGCTGAAGGGTACGGCAGGCCTGTGGTCGCCGAAAGTGTTGCGCGCTGGCATGGGCGCACATTTCGGCTTGTCGTTGATCGAGGGTATCGAAATTGAGGCCCTGGCTGCGCTGACCGTCCCGCTGCTGGCCACCAGCTCACATGCGTCGCAGGCGATCGATCAGATGGCCTTGCCATGGCCGTGCGCCTGGGTGCTGGGCCACGAAGGCGAGGGCATGTCGGCGGCTGTGCAGTCGCTGTGCAGCCACGCGCTGCGCATCCCGCAGCCCGGCGGCGAGGAGTCGCTCAATGTGGGTGCCGCGGCGGCCGTGTGTCTGTATGAATCGGCCCGCCAGCGCCTGAATCGCTGAAACCACTGCCGGCCAGCAGCCCGGCTGAGCTGCCTACACTGCAGTGGATGTTGCAAGTGCTGTGGTTCAAGAAGGATCTGCGCTGGACCGACCATGCGCCGCTGGTGCGGGCGACGCAGGCCGGGCCGGTGCTGCCGCTGTGGATCGATGAGCCTGCGGCCTGGGCCCAACCCGACGCAGCGACACAGCACCGGGCCTTCGCCCAAGAATGCCTGATTGAGCTTGATTCATGGTTCAGGGCGCAGGGCGGTGCGTTGTGGCGCTTTCAAGGGGAAGCCATCGCAGCGCTGGCGCGCCTGCATGCGTTGCACGGCCCGTTCGTGCTGTGGAGCCACGAGGAAACCGGCAACGGCTGGAGCTTTGAGCGTGACCTCGCAGTCGCCCGCTGGTGTGCTGGCCACGGCGTGCACTGGCACGAATTGCCCAGCAACGGTGTCGTCAGGCGTTTGCGCGACCGCAATCTGTGGTCGCGGCTGTGGATGCAGCGGATGGCGCCGTCTCCGCTGGACGCGCCCGAGGAGATCAACTGCGCCGCGCTGCCCGATCCGAACGACCACGATGCAGCGACGATCCACTGCCGCGACGCCGACAAGCCGCTGCGCCAGCGCGGCGGCAGAAGCCAGGCCATCGCTCTGCTCTACAGCTTTCTGGCATGGCGCGGGCAGCGCTATCGCAGCGAGATGTCCAGTCCCTTGACCGCCGCCGAAGCCTGCTCGCGTCTGTCGGCGCACCTGGCCTGGGGCACGCTGTCGGTGCGCGAGATCGTGCATGCGGTGTCGCAGCGCCGCAGCGAACTGCTCGCCTTGCCGGCCGACGAGCGACCCATCAGCGCGCTGGCATCTCTGCGCAGCTTCGAGAGCCGGTTGCATTGGCACTGCCACTTCATCCAGAAACTGGAGAGCGAGCCGGCGATCGAATTTCGCAACGTCAATCGTGCATTCGACGGTCTGCGCAACGAAGGCGCGCTCACCGCTGAAGAGGCGAAGCGCCTCGACGCCTGGGGCACAGGTCGCACGGGTTTCCCGTTCGTCGATGCCTGCATGCGCAGCCTGCACGCGACCGGCTGGATCAACTTCCGCATGCGGGCGATGCTGATGAGTTTTGCCAGTTATCAGCTGTGGCTGCACTGGCGTGAGCCCGCGCTGTTCCTGGCGCGCCAGTTCCTCGACTACGAGCCGGGCATCCACTATCCGCAGGCGCAGATGCAAAGTGGCGTGACCGGCATCAACACCATCCGCATCTACAACCCGGTGAAGCAAAGCCGCGATCAGGACCCGGAGGGCGTTTTCATTCGCCGCTGGGTGCCCGAACTGAGCGCGGTGGCAGGCGATGCGGTGCATGAGCCCTGGTTGCTGTCCGATACACAACTGCGCCCGGCCGGCTACCCGGACCCCGTGGTCGATCTGCTGGCAGCGACCGAGCGGGCCAAAGCGCTGATCCATGAACGCAAGGCAGAGGCTGCCACGCAGCGCGAGGCGAGGGCGGTGTACGACAAGCACGGCAGCCGCCACCCGGGGCGGGAGACCACCACCCGCCGCACAGGTCGACGTCGCGCCGACACCACCGGCGACACGCAACTCAGCTTGCTGTGCGATGCGGACGGGACCTGACGCCGTGGCTCAGCGGCTCATGCACTCAACTCATGCATCGCCACCTCGACCAGTGCCCGCACTGCGCGGTGCAGGCTGTCCACCTGCTGCGTCAGCGGCCCGGGCGCCGGCTTTTCCCCGCTGACCACCGACTGGATGTAAACGGCCGTCGTCGCGGCATCGATGCTGCGGGGCAGCACCGGCAGCTCGGTCAGAACGCCCTCCTGCGCGGGCACCGACAGATCGGCCCGCCACTCGCCGCGCAGGAAGACATCGAGGCGTGGCGAGCGGCGTGGGTCAGCGACCGGCTCGCCTTCGGTACCACGCAGCAGCATCGCACTGGCACCGGAGCGTTGCAGGAAGGCGGTCAGCGCCGCACCGTATTCCGGGTGCGTGTGGTTGACGACACGCAAGGCCCGCGCGCCGGGGGTCGGGTCGAG
>JANXTP010000388.1 GCA_025352345.1 Burkholderiales bacterium
CCGCGACCCCAAGGCAGTCATCGGCAAGAGCTTCTTCACCGAGGTGGCGCCCTGCACCAACCGTCCCGAGTTCAAGGGCGTCTTCGACGCCGGCGTGCGTGCCAAGAACCTCAACACGATGTTCGAGTACGTCTTCGATCATCAAATGAAGCCCACCAAGGTCAAGATTCACATGAAGCGGGCGATCTCCGGTGACACGTACTGGGTATTCGTCAAGCGCGCTTGAGTGCGATGGATGCTGCCTTGATCGACGCCTCCGCGTTGCCGTGGCATGCGCGACCAGATGCGCTTGTGCGCATGGTCAGCGATCTCATCGCTGACGAGCTGGCACATCTGCGACCGGGCGGTGCGTCATTGCCGGACCGACCCTGGCCGACCGATCTGGCGCTCGACGAGCAGGGCCTTGGCCTCGACTCGCTCGAGCGCCTTTCTGTGGCCGCGGCGCTGAATGAAGCACTTCATTTGCACGAGAGCGGTATCGAGGACCTGCTGCTGGCGCGAAGGCGTTTTGGTGAATGGCTGCAAGTGGCCGCTGAAGGCCTGGCCGCATTCGACGCACGATTGACTTTTCGCACCTCGGGCAGCAGCGGGCTTGCCAAGGCGTGTCCCCATGCACTGGCCGATCTGTTGCAGGAAGCAGAGCATCTCGCCGGTCTCGCGCGGGGAACACGGCGCGTGCTGGCCGCTGTTCCGGCACATCACATGTACGGATTCCTGTTCACTGTCCTGCTGCCGGAGCGCCTGGGCTGCAACGAGGTGGTCGACATCCGGCGCATGACGCCACAAGCTCTGGTGGCAACGATGCAGCCGGGTGATCTGGTGATCAGCCACCCAGCGCACTGGTCGGTATTGGCAAGTCACGCAGGCCGCTTGCCACCCGGCGTGCATGGTGTGACTTCCACGGCACCCTGCCCCGATGCGCTGGCGCGACGTCTCGAGGACATCGGGCTGGAGACGCTTACCCAGGTCTACGGTAGTTCGGAGACCGCTGGCATCGGCACCAGGATGTCACCCGCCACCGCTTTTCGGCTGATGCCCTTCTGGTCGCGCGCTGCCGATGACGGCCTTCAACTTTTGCGCGTGACGACAGATGGATCGATCAGCTCGCAGGGCATCCAGGACCGCCTGGAGTGGCTGGATGATCGTCAGTTCAACATTGGTGGCCGGATGGATGAAGCCGTGCAGGTGGGCGGCATCAATGTCTTCCCAGATCGGGTGCGGAAGGTGCTGCTGGATCACCCGCAGGTTGCTGATGTGCAGGTGCGCCTGATGACGCCCGAAGAGGGTTCGCGACTCAAGGCCTTCGTGGTGCCTGCGCCAGGCATTGACGCCATGGCGCTGCGATCAGACCTGTGGGTCTGGACCGAGTCGCGTCTGACCGCACCAGAACGGCCGAAAGCCTTCACCGTGGGCCATCAGCTGCCCCGCAACGACATGGGGAAACTGTCGGACTGGTCGCTGACCATGCCGCAACCCTTTGCGCAGCTCTGACGCTGTCGCTGGCCGACCTGGGACGGTTCTCGCAGGGGCAGCGCAGCCGCGGCCACCCAAGGCATCCACGTCCGCGTGATGAGCCAGTCGGTGGTCTCCTCGCTGCCCATCGGCCGAGCGTACAGATAGCCCTGTGCTTTGTCACAACTCAGCGACGCCAGCACGTCGGCTTGTTCTTCGGTCTCCACGCCTTCGGCCACCGTTCCCATGCACAGGCTGCGCGCGACCATCACAGTGGCTTCGACCAGCACGCGGTGGTGTGCTCTCGACGTCACCTGGCTGACAAAGGAACGGTCGATCTTGATCACGTCCACCGGCCACAGGTGCAAGCTGGCCAGCGATGAGTAGCCGGTACCGAAGTCGTCCAGTGCCAGTTTCACGCCGAGGGCCTTCAACTCGTGAAGCCGTGACTGGATCACTGGGCTCTCCGCGGCCAAACTCTCCGTGATCTCCAGTTGGAGGCACCCAGCCGCCAGGCCGCTGACCTTGAGCGCCTGACGAACCTCGTCAACGAGTGTTGACTCAAGCAGCTGCGCGCGCGACAGGTTCACAGACAACACCTGCGGTGCGCCGGCTTCAAACTTTCTTTGCCACAGCGCGAAACTGACGGCAGGCTGAATTGAGCACGTAGGCACCGAGCGGCCCGATCAAGCCGGTCTCCTCGGCAATTTCGATGAACTCGATCGGTGACACCACGCCGCGCTGCGGATGCTGCCAACGCACCAGCGCCTCGAAGCCGGCCACCCGGCCGTCATCAAGGTGGGTGATCGGCTGGTAGACGACGAAGAGCTGACCGTCCTGCACCGCCAGACGCAGTTCGCTCTCCAGGCTGGCGCGCCGCCAGGCCCGCTCCTTCATCTGCGGTTCGAAGACGCAATAGCGGGCGCCACCCAGGCGCTTGGCCTCGCGCATTGCAAGGCTGGCGTCCTGCAACACGGCATCGGCATCGGCAGCGCTGCCGAGGCTCAACGCCACACCGACGCTGGCGCTGCTGTGCACCAGCACCCCGCCAATCGTGTACGGCCTGCACAGCGAATTGACCAGGCGTTGTGCCACCATGGCAGCGACGTCGGGGCTGTGAACCTCCTCAAGGACAACGACAAATTCATCCACCCCGAGGCGTCCGGCCATCTGATCGTCCGGGGCGTTCAGTACCACCTTGTCTCGCTGGCGCACCGCCGCATTGACGCGGGCAGCCATCGTCCGCAGCAGTTCATCGCCTGCCGCGGGGCCGAGCGTGACGTTCACGCGGTTGAACCGATCGCCGTTGATGAACAGCACCGCAAAGTGATGGTCTGGATTCATCCGAGCCAGCTGCAGTGCGTGCTCGATGCGTTCCAGAACGACGATGCGGTTGGGCATCCCCGTCAGGCTGTCGGTGCGACTGGCGTCGCGCACCTCTGCCGCAACGTGCTGGCGTTCCAGGCGCAGCGAGGCAGTGATGTCGGTGACGCTGCACATCAGCATGTGGGAGTCCAGGCGCAGCAGGCGGATGGACAAGGTGGGCGGAATTTCGTCGCCCACACGAGGCGGTCCCACACTCACACGCAGGCCATCGCAGACATCACCCCCAGGGTAGGGGGCAGCTGCAGCCTGATCACGCAGCTGCGGAGCGGACTCGCGAAGTACGTCAAACAGGTTGCTCAGATCGCCGTTCCGGGCCAGCGGCATCAGCAGCTGTGCCGACATCGGGTTGATCATCGTGATCTCGCCGTCCAGAGTCGTCTGCACCAGGCCAATCGGGGCCTGATAAAGGAACTGCATCAACGCCTCATGCGCCGCCGAACTCGATTCGCTCATGTACCACTCAATCTACTGCCGGGTTCAAGTCAAAGTGGCAACCGCTGCTGGACGCAGGCCCGGCCGCCACCTTTCAACGCGGTTGCGCCCAGCGGCCTTGGCGCGGTACATCGCGAGGTCGGCTCGCTCGATGAAAGCTTCGACGCCGTCCACGGTCGCATCCATCGTCGCCACGCCGATGCTCACCGTGTACCGCAGGTTCGCGCCGTTCACGTTCACTGCCTGCTCAGAAATGCTGTGGCACAGGCGCTGAGCGACCGTGGCGGCAGCATCTTCGGTGCAGCCCGGCAGCAGCGCCACGAACTCCTCGCCACCCAGGCGCGCAATCACATCCATGGCCCGGAATGTGGCTGACATCCCTGCTGCCAAGTGGCGCAACACTGCGTCCCCCGCGGCGTGACCGTGGTGGTCGTTGATGCGTTTGAAGTGGTCGGCGTCGATCAGCACCAGCGAGATTGGCCGCGGTGTGCGGTGCCACCGCTGCAGTTCTAGCTCGCAGGCCTCGAACAGTGCGCGGCGATTGGCCAAGCCAGTGAGATGGTCGCAGGCCACCGAGCGCCGCAGCGCTTCGGTCGCTTCACGTCGGTCGGACACATCGCGGATCACCAGGCTGTAAGCGCGCTCCTCGGCAATTCCTTCGTCGGGCGCGTGCAAAGGCGCAATCAGGCAACTGCCCCAAAAGCGGCTTCCATCGGCGCGTTGGCGCCACCCTTCATCCAGGCTCCAGCCACTGCGATCGGCCTCATGCAGCCGATCGAGTGCGTCCATCGATTCCAGCGAATCGGGTGGGTAAAAGATCGAGTAAGACTTTCCGAGACTGTTGGCGCTCCCGTGAGCGGTCACCCGCTCGACGCTGGCATTCCAATCGCGCACCCGACCCTGGTCGTCCAGCGTCATCAAGGCGTAGTCGGTCAGTCCGGTGACGATGGTGTTGATCCACGCCTGGCTTTGCCGTAACTCACGTTCGCGCTGCACGCTTTGCGTCACATCGCCGAGCACCGCCATCAGACGATCCTCATCAAGCTTCAACAGCGTCAGCGACAAGATGCTGCGGCCCAGATTACGCGCCGGGTCTGCGGCCACGCGCAGCTGCCAACCTTCACAGACCATGCCGTGCGTTGCCTCGAAGCTTTGCACGGCGGTGCGCAGGTCCGGCGCGACGCTTTCCAACGCCTTGTAGAGGTTATTGAGTTCGCCGTCGCGTGCCAGCGGCATCAACAACTGGGCGCACAGCGGATTCACCATCAGGATTTCGCCGTCCATTTGAGTTTGCATCAGGCCGATCGGCGCAAGGTACAGAAACTGGATCAGCGCTTCGTAGTCTTCCTCAACGGTCGTATCCATGGCCGATGGTTGCCTCAGGTCGAGCGTTGAACCAACACATAGCGGCTGGCGACGCCGGGCAGCGCCAGCAGCCGCAACTTCACCTTGACCGGGCGCATGCGCAGCGTGAGCACATAGTCGACGACGTCATCCAGCGGCGCGCCGTTGGTCAGCGCGTCTTCGAAGCGCTGGGCAACCATGAAGTTGTTCATGCACGGCGCCACCACGGTGAACAGCGGCTGCCCCAGGACGCGGGCTGCCGACAGACCAGCGGCCTTGCTTTCAAAGCAGTTGTAGCGCCGCACGATGCCGTTTACATCGAAGCCGATCACGCCAAAGTTGAGGGCGTCGAGGTCATCATCGCTGCAGCGGTCGAGTTCGGCATGCAGCGCTATCTCGGTGAAGGAAATGGCTTGGGTTGTATTCATGGCGAGTTCTCGCGGGATCAATCAATGAAATGATGTCGGCCGACGCAGCGAAAACTTGATGGGCAGCACTGGCTGACGCCAGGCGCCCCACTGGCTTACGCGCATGAGTCCCAGCGGCGATTCAGTTCAATGGAGGATCACCGCTGCAAGCGTCGCCTGCTTCGGGTGCCGTCGTTGGAAGTCTTCGAGGCCAGGACGGCGGCGCGGGAACTGGACAGCCTCGCTCCATGAACCACAGCCCCGACATCATCGGGGCATGCACGTCGCCACGGACGCATCGGTCTCTTGCTCGAACCGCCGGCCGGCGATCGCCTCCTGCGCGGCCGCATTGCCAGATCATCACGCTGCGGCATGCCGGAAGGCTCAAGCCCATAAATGGTGCGTCGATATTAAGCAGGCAAGGTTGCAGAAGTCCAGTGCAGCGATTTCCACAACCGATTGACGACACGCCATGGCCCAACCCACAAAAAGCGACTTCACCCCCTTCGAATACGAACCGCTGCGCCGCATTGACCGCATCGCCGACAGTCCCAATGCACAGGAAATTGCACAGCAAAGAGCGGACGCGCTGCGGCTTCTACGCTCCCCAGGCAATCCGCGCGACAACATCCTGACCAAGCTGGCCGAAGAATGGTGCGAGCGTCCGTTGCCACACGCCCAGACACGCGCCTTGTGCGAGCGTTACCCACGCATAGCCAATCGCATCGCGCTGTGTTGGATCGATCCGGTGCTGACGCTGGCTTTGCTCGATCAACTTCTGCGCGATCGCAGGGGGGGCCGCAAGGGCTTCCCTGCGCCAGTGCACGCCGAGCTGGTCGCTCTTGCTGCCGAAGTGCGCAATCGTGGCACCGACGCGTCATAGGCGCGGGTCATCTTGGTGCATGGGGCGAGTTTCCAAATCAGCGAGCAGCCGCAGCAGCCGCCTCGGCCGACCTGGTGCCTTGCTTCAGGGCGTTGGCGCTCGATGCGCCTTGCCCTCATCCGTGCGCGGGCCGGTGGAGTTCTGCCACAGGCGACAGTGGGTCAGCATCCCGGCCGAATAATCGACTGCTGTGAACAATCACCGAACGACGAGCGCCCATCACCGACTCGCTTTGCGACCGGGCAAACCAAATGCTTCAACGCGACGTTGTGGATAAAGGCTTGGTTCAACGGGCTCGCTCACGACGCTCGGAGCCATGGCGAGCGTCGATTGATATGGGACATTGAACATCATGAAGAAGAACTTCCTTGCAGCCGCCCTTTTGTCGACGATCTCCCTGGTCTCGTTTGCTCAGGCGCCAGTCGACAAGCACGACAAGGCCATGAGCGACGCGCCGAAGCACGAGAAGGCCATGAACGAAGAGCCGAAGCATGAAAAAGCCATGAAGGGTTCGGAAAAACACAGCCAGAAGCATCACAACAAGAAACCGTCGGGCAGCGCCGACACCAAGTAAATCCAGACTCGACCAGGGCGGGGGCCTGAGGCGACTCAGGCCCCCTTCCCATTTCTGCACCACACTCTTCGCAAGACATTAAGCCGATTCCAAGGCGACATGCCGGGGCTGTTGCTCCCGGCTTTGCCGCATCTGATCTGATATGCCCACTGAGCCGATCCGTCCGCCGCTGCCGGGGCCTTCTTCCGTCAATACAGGCCTGCGCCAGATTCCCGCTGGCGTCTGGGTGCTGGGGTTCGTCAGCCTGTTGATGGACATCTCGTCGGAGATGGTCCACTGCCTGCTGCCGCTGTTCATGGTGGGCACCCTCGGCGCCAGCGCCTTCACGGTTGGCGTGATCGAAGGCCTGGGTGAGTCGACGGCGCTGATCGTCAAGGTGTTCTCCGGCGTCCTGAGCGACTACCTGGGCCGGCGCAAGGGGCTGGCGCTCTTCGGCTACGCCTTGGGTGCGCTCACCAAGCCCTTGTTCGCGCTGGCGCCGACGACCGGGGTGGTGTTGACCGCGCGCCTGCTCGATCGGCTGGGCAAAGGCGTGCGCGGAGCACCTCGGGATGCGCTGGTGGCCGACATCACGCCACCGCAGATCCGCGGTGCCGCCTTCGGTCTGCGGCAGTCACTCGACACCATCGGCGCATTTCTCGGGCCGCTGATCGCGGTCGGGTTGATGCTGCTGTGGGCCAACGACTTTCGGGCTGTGTTCTGGGTGGCGGTGTGGCCGGGCCTGATGGCGGTCGCCTTGCTGCTGATCGGCGTGCACGAGCCCGCACACCAAGATAGGGCACGCAGAATGAATCCGATCACGCGCGCGAATCTCTCGCGCCTGAGCCGAAGTTACTGGTGGGTCGTGGTCATCGGCGCGGTGTTCACCCTGGCGCGCTTCAGTGAGGCCTTTCTGGTCTTGCGCGCCCAGCAAGGCGGAATTCCGGTCGCGCTGGTCCCGCTGGTGATGGTGGCGATGAACCTGGTGTACGCGGGCTCCGCCTATCCATTCGGGAAGCTGTCGGACCGCATGCATCACGGCAGCTTGCTGGCGTTGGGGCTCGTCGTGTTGATCGCCGCCGATCTGGTGCTGGCCAGCGGCACCCGTTGGCCGACGCTGCTGGTCGGTGTGGGCCTGTGGGGCGTGCACATGGGCATGACCCAGGGCTTGCTGGCGACCATGGTTGCGGATACGGCGCCCGAAGATCTGCGCGGAACGGCCTACGGCTTCTTCAACCTTGTAAGCGGCATCGCCATGTTGATCGCAAGCGCCTTGGCGGGCCTGCTGTGGGACCGGCTTGGCGCAGCGTTCACCTTCTATGCGGGCGCCGTTTTC
>JANXTP010000394.1 GCA_025352345.1 Burkholderiales bacterium
GCATCGTCCAGGCCGAAGCGCCCCGCCTCGACGACGAACAGCACCACATCGACATCGGCCAGCACACTGTGCACCGTCTTGTTCAACGTGCGGTTCATCGCGGCCGCGTAGCGTGTTTGGAACCCGGGGGTGTCTACGAACACGAACTGTGAGCCACCGACAGTGCGGATGCCGGTGATGCGGTGGCGTGTGGTCTGCGCCTTGGCCGAGGTGATGCTGACCTTCTGCCCGACCAGCGCGTTGAGCAGCGTGCTCTTGCCGACGTTCGGGCGACCGACGATGGCGACCAGGCCACAACGCTGGCTCTCAGGCTCGACGGCAGCGGACGTTTCTACAGGTTCGGTCATGGACAGGCAGTCATGGAAGATCTCGGCGCGGCACGGCAGACGCCGTATAGCTCAGGAGCGCAGCGGACTGCCCGGCTGATCGGTCGCCTTCAAGGCATCGAGCATACGGCGTGCGGCCTCCTGCTCAGCAAGACGCCGGGAGCGGCCTTCGCCCGTGTGCGTCATGTTGAGGGTCGGCACTTCGCATTCGACCTCGAAGGTCTGCGCATGGGCCTGGCCGCGGGTCGCGCTGATGCGGTAGCTGGGGACGGGCAGGCGCCGCGCCTGCAGCCATTCCTGCAGCTCGGTTTTCGCGTCCTTCGCCCAGCTACCGATGTCGGTGGTGTTGATGACATCGCCGAACAGCCGCTGCACCAGCGCACGGGCCGAGGCGAAACCGCCATCGACGAAAGTGGCACCGATGATCGCTTCCAGCGCGTCGGCCAGGATCGACGCGCGCTGCGCGCCGCCACCACGGGCCTCGCCGTCGCTCAGGCGCAGCACCTCGGGCAGGCCCTGCAACACCGCCACCTTGTGCAGGCTGTCTTCGCGCACCAGGTGCGCACGCACGCGGGTCAGGTCACCCTCGTCGGAGCCGGCGAAACGCTCGTAGAGCAGGTTGGAGATCGCCAAACTGAGCACCGCATCGCCGAGGAATTCCAGCCGCTCGTTGTGATCGGCGCTGAAACTGCGATGGGTCAACGCCAGGGCGAGCAGGCTCGGGTCGGAAAAACGGTGCCCGAGGCGGCGCTGCAGGGCGTCGAGGCGAGGGTCCATCGAGGGGGGACGAGCGAGGCGATCGACAGCGCAGCCCGGCCGACCTAGCGGGAGCGGCCTTCGTACTTGATCAACACGAACACCGGTGCCATCAACTCGATTTCCTTGTTGTAGGCGAAGCGGACGACGATCCGGTCGTTCTCTTTGGTGATGTCGAGGTCCTTGGAGGTGATTGACTGGATCGAGTACTCGATGTCCTTCTGCTTCTCGAACGCAGCACGGATTTCCGGCACCGTGGAGCCACCCTCCAGCGCCACTTTGTTGACGGCCTTCTGGATCGTGAAGAACTCGTTGAGCGTGGGCAGCACGCGCATCCCCAGCAGCGCGATGAAGCCGACGATGATCGCCCAGAACAGCAGGCCCAGTAGGGTGATGCCGTGCTGTTGTCGCCCTACCCGATGCCGCTTGCTCATCATGCGTTGATGCTCCAGGTGATCCGGGTGCACCGAGCACCCCATGTCATTGGCTATTTTCGGCGAAGTCCCGGTCAATGGAAGAACCCGATTCGACTCACATTACCGAAATTCATCCAGACCAGAAAGGCGCGGCCGACGATGTTCTCATCAGGGACGAAGCCCCAGTAGCGGGAATCCTCGGAGTGATCGCGGTTGTCACCCATCATGAAGTAGTGGCCCGCAGGCACCTTGCAGGTCACGCCCTCGACGGTGTAGGTGCAGTTCTCACGGAACGCATAGTCGTCGATCGCACGCGCGTAGCTTGGCTGGGTTCGATCGACGAGGATGTGGTGTGCCTGAGCGCCCGCGCCTTCGATGTATTGCTTCTCGTAACGCAGCGCATCTTCGTTGTAGAAATCCGGCAGGGGCTGCGACGGTATCAGCGCACCGTTGAGGTAGAGGAGTTGGTTGCGGTAGGAAATCTCGTCGCCCGGGATGCCGACGACCCGCTTGATGTAGTCGACGCTCGGGTTGCGCGGGTAGCGGAACACCATCACGTCGCCGCGCTCGGGATCGTGGTTCGGGATGATCTTCTTGTTGATCACCGGCAGCCGGATGCCGTAGTGGAATTTGTTGACCAGAATCAAGTCGCCGACCAGCAAGGTCGGGATCATCGATCCCGAGGGAATCTTGAACGGCTCGAACAGAAACGAGCGCAGCAGGAACACGACCAAGATGACCGGGAACAGACCAGCGGTCCAGTCCAGCCACCAGGGTTGGGCCAGCAGTGTCTGGCGGGCCTGGCTGACGTCGCCATCGACCTTGTCGATGCCTTTGGCCGCAAGCTGCGCACGACGCGCCTCGGCCTGCACGTCAAGCGCGTTGGCCGCCGCCAACCGGCGCGGCGCGAAGTAGAAGCGCTCGACCAACCAGTACGCCATCGTGACCACCGTCAGCACCAGCAGCAGCAACGAGAAATTGCCAGTCCACTTGCCGACGTACCAGCCACCCAGGAAAACAATCAGACAGCCATAGAGCAAACCGGTCAACGCACTCATCAGTCTTCCACTTGGAGTATGGCCAGAAATGCCTCTTGCGGCACCTCCACCGAGCCGATCTGTTTCATGCGCTTTTTGCCCGCCTTCTGCTTGTCGAGCAGCTTGCGTTTGCGCGAAATATCGCCGCCGTAGCACTTGGCAATCACGTTCTTTCGGAGCGCTTTGATTGTCTCACGCGCGATGATGTTGGCCCCGATCGCCGCCTGGATCGCGACGTCGTATTGCTGGCGCGAAATCAGCTCACGCATCTTGGCAACCACCGCGCGGCTGCGGTACTGGCTCTGGCTGCGGTGCACGATGATGGACAGCGCATCGACCTTGTCGCCGTTGAGCAGGATGTCGACCTTGACGACATCGGCGGCGCGGTATTCCTTGAACTCGTAGTCCATCGAGGCATAGCCGCGGGAGACGCTTTTGAGCTTGTCGAAAAAATCGAGCACGATCTCGGCCAGCGGCATCTCGTAGGTCAACATCACCTGGCGACCGTGATACGCCATGTTGAGCTGGTTGCCGCGCTTCAGGTTGGCCAGCGTCATCACCGGGCCTACATAGTCCTGCGGCATGTACAGGTGCACGGTGACGATGGGCTCGCGGATTTCGTTGATGCGGCCGAGGTCGGGCATCTTCGACGGGTTGTCGACCTGGATCACCGTCTTGTCGCCGAGCTCGACCTGGTAGACGACGCTCGGCGCGGTGGTGATCAGGTCCTGGTCGAACTCGCGCTCAAGCCGTTCCTGCACGATCTCCATGTGCAGCAGGCCGAGAAAGCCGCAGCGGAAGCCGAAGCCCAGCGCCTGACTGACCTCGGGCTCGTAACGCAGCGACGAGTCGTTGAGCTTCAACTTTTCCAGCGCGTCGCGCAGTTGGTCGTATTCGCTGGCCTCAGTCGGGTACAGGCCGGCAAACACCTGCGGCTGGATTTCCTTGAAGCCAGGCAGTGCCTCGCTGGCGGGGCCGAGGTTGTTTGGCAGCTTCTTTTCCAACGTGATGGTGTCGCCGACCTTCGCCGCCTGCAGTTCCTTGATGCCGGCCACGATGAACCCGACCTCACCTGCGTTGAGACGATCGCGCGGCACCGACTTGGGTGTGAAAACACCCAGGTTGTCAGCGCCGTAAACCGCGTCGCTGGCCATCATCCGGATCCGCTCGCCCTTGATCAGCGTGCCGTCGACCACCCGCACCAGCATCACCACACCGACGTAATTGTCGAACCAGGAGTCGACGATCATCGCGCGCAGCGGCGCCTCGGGGTTGCCGCGTGGCGCGGGCATGCGGGTGATCACTGCTTCGAGAATCTCGTCGATGCCCATGCCAGTCTTGGCGCTGCACGGGATCGCATGGTCGGCGTCGATGCCGATCACGTCTTCGATCTCCGACTTCGCGTTCTCGGGGTCGGCGTTCGGCAGATCCATCTTGTTCAAGACCGGGATCACCTCGACGCCGAGATCGAGCGCGGTGTAGCAGTTGGCCACCGTCTGCGCCTCGACGCCCTGGCTCGCATCGACCACCAGCAACGCACCTTCGCAGGCCGACAGCGAGCGGCTCACTTCATACGAGAAGTCGACGTGCCCCGGCGTGTCGATCAGGTTCAGGTTGTAGACCTTGCCATCGCGCGCCTTGTATTCGAGCGATGCGGTCTGCGCCTTGATCGTGATGCCGCGCTCGCGCTCGATGTCCATCGAGTCGAGCACCTGTGCTTCCATCTCGCGATCGGAGAGACCCCCGCAACGTTGAATCAAACGATCGGCGAGCGTGCTCTTGCCGTGATCGATGTGGGCAATGATCGAAAAATTTCGGATGTGATCCATGCTGACGGCGAGTGTTCTTCAGTGGAGCTTCGATGAGGGACCAAAACGGCGCAGCCGTTTCAGCGAAAGCTCATATCGCGTAGCGATGTGGATAGCCGCAGACCTGTGCTGAAGCTAAAAAAAAGGCACGTCGAACGATTGACGCGCCTTCCAACAAAAATGTTTGGCAACTGCTTGTTGGGATTTCATTGTAGCCAAAAGCATGGCCGCAGAACCGCGCCAGTGCTTGTTTAGCGATCGTTGCGCATCGCCAACAGAAAACTTATGCACATTTTATACACAGACCAGAGAAGCTATTTCCATGCCTTGGAGACTCTCTGGGACGGCTTTGCGTCCTGGGCTTGTGGAAGTGAGCAGATTCAAGAATGTAAGCGCTCGCAAACAAAAGACTTTGAATCACCGAGCGGGGCGGATCACGATGTAGTTGACCCATTCGCCGCGCTTGACCAGCAGGGTCACCGATTTCGGCTTGTCCAGCTTGCCGATGGCCGCCTCGAACTGCTTGACACTGGTGATTTCGGTCTTGTCGAGCGACAGGATGATGTCGCCCTCGCGGATGCCCGCCTTGGCCGCCGCGCCTTCGATGGCTTCGACCCGAACGCCGTTCTTGACCTTGAGTTCGGTTTTCTGCGCGTCGCTCAGGTCGGACACCGCCAGCCCCAGCAAGCCGATCACCGCCGGAGGCTTGGGGGCGTTGCGCTCGACCGGGGCGCTGCGGGGTCGCTCGGCTTCGAGTTCGACGACGGTCACGCTCAACTCCTTGGCCGCGCCGCGGCGGAACACCTCGAGCGTCGCCTTGGTGCCCGGTTTGGCGCTGCCGACGATGCGCGGCAGGTCGCCCGCCTTGTCGATCGTGCGGCCGTCGAAACGGGTGATGATGTCGCCCGCTTCGACCCCGGCCTGGTCCGCAGGACCGCCGGCTTCGACGCTGCGCACCATCGCACCACTGGGCTTGCCCAGGCCGATCGACTCCGCCACTTCCTTGGTCACCTGGTCGATCTGCACCCCGATGCGCCCGCGGATCACACGCCCGCTGCTGCGCAGCTGGTCGGCGACACGAATTGCTTCATCGATGGGAATGGCGAACGAGATGCCGATGAAGTTGCCAGAGCGGCTGTAGATCTGCGAATTGATGCCGACGACTTCACCGCGCATGTTGATCAGCGGGCCGCCGGAATTGCCCGGGTTGATGGCCACGTCGGTCTGGATGAACGGCAGGAAGTCGCCGGTGTCGCGCGCCTTGGCACTGACGATGCCGGCGGTGACGGTGTTGTCGAGCCCGAATGGTGAACCGATGGCGATGACCCACTCCCCGACCTTCAAGCGGCTGACGTCACCGACACGCACCGCCTGCAAGCCGGTCGCCTCGATCTTCACCACCGCGACGTCGGTCCGCTTGTCGGCGCCGATCACGCGGGCCTTGAATTCGCGCTGGTCGGTCAGCGTGACGAACACTTCCTCGGCACCTTCGACCACGTGCGCATTGGTCATCACATAACCGTCGGCATTCAAGATGAAGCCGGAGCCCACGCCGCGCTGTTGCGGTTCGCTTTCCTGAGGGGAAGGCTGCTGGGGCGTGCGCTTCGGACTTTGCTGGCCAGGAATCGGCACACCGAACCGCTTGAAGAACTCAAGCATGTCCTCGTCCATCTGCGGCGCGCCATTGCCGCGGGCCGCCCGATGCCGCTCGGTCGTGCGGATGTTGACGACCGATCCGCCCACGTTCTCGACCAGCACGGTGAAGTCGGGCAGACTTTGCGCGTGCGCGACGGTGTGCAGGCCGCCGAGGGACAGCACCATCGATGCCGACAGACAGCCAACGGCACGACGCCACCCATGCAGGGTTGGCGAAAGGACGAGATGAAAACCAGCGCGGGTCCAGCGGGATGACGTCTGCATGTTCGGTACTCTTGTCTCAAGAAGGCGGCCGCCGACAGCACAGTGATCGCATCGGCCAAAAACAGAAAGCTTACTTGTTCCGATCCACCGCCTCATAAAAGGCACGCAGCGTCACCCGCGGCACGTCGCCGACCACAGTGATCCAGAAATCGCCCTGGCGGCTCATCAGCGTCTGCGTGGCGCCGACGACGGTGATCCTCGGCCGCGGGTGCCGGTCTTCGTTGTACGGTTCGATGAACAGCGACACATTGGTGATGCCATCGGAAAACACGGCCTGGATCAACTGATTGGCAGCCGATTTCCGATCAGCCGGAGCGAGCATGTCGAACGGCCTGCGGATGCAACTCAGCTGCCGAAAGCCTGCCACCGTCTTGCGCAGCTTCCAGCCTTCGGCTTCGAGCCGGGTCGGCGTTAACTGCGGTTTGACGACGCGGTAGCCAGCCAGCTTGCGCATCGGCAGCAAGACCATGTCGGGCTGCGAGCGCACGCCGATGTGCACGTCTGAAAACGCCGAGGTCTCCAGCGTTTCGCCCAGCGCGTTGAGGATTTCGGCGCGCAGCAGCAAGCCGCTTTGCTTGTCGGTCCACAGTCGATAGCCGTAGCGGAACTCGTCGCGCGGCTTGAGCATCAGCACATTGGCATCGTGCCCAGCGACGCGCTCGGCAGGCTGGAGGCTCACGTCGTAGAAATCGGCCACATGGTCGTCGGCGTCCTGCAGCAGGGACGGAAACGAATTGAGCACATCGCGCTGTTCGATCAGCGTGACCTTGTCGAAGGGCCACACGGTGTGCACCATACCGTTGTGGCGCAGCACTTGGCGGGCTTGCCCATCCAGCGGCTCGATGCGCTCGAACTGGTCGGTTCCATCGTAGAAATGCGAGATGCGCGCACTGGTCATCGCGCCCGACGAGCTGATGACGAAGGTGCCTTGAAAATTTCGCTGGTTCGCCGCGTTGTGGATGCGCGTCAACCACTCCCTGACTTCCTGCGGCTCGACCGCCACACCGGGGACAGCTACGGCCTGGCCCACGGCCATCAGCAGCATCAACAGCACGATCAGCCCCGAGCCTGCCGAAACCACCCGCGACCGGCGCCGATCCGCGGCGTGCGAGTTCAATGGATCACCGCTCAGGAATTTCGACAGCCGCATTGCGCAGCAGGCCCGAGGTCGGCCCGAGCACCGAGGTGCCGGCAAACTGCTTGTGGGCCGACAGGTACCGATCCAGCCGCGGATCGCGAATGACTTGGCCGTCGAAGACCAGTTCCATCCCTGCGGGGTACACCTCGGAAGGCGGTGCGACGTCTTCTGTTCTGCTGACCTTGATCAGCGAGTTCGAGGAACTGCCCGCCGGCGCCATCGCCACTTGCGGCACGGCAACCGGATTCACCGCAGGATGCTGGATCCCGACGACGGCACCGACCACCACCACGAACCCCGCCGCCAAGGCCATCGGAAGTGCCCAGGCACGCGCCGGCCGAACGACGGGCGGCGCCCCCCCCCCTTGACCCGCCGGCTCCGCAGCAGGATGCTGCACCGGCCGAGGCGCCAGGACGACCGGTTCGGCCGCCATGCGTTTGCGGAAGTCGCGCAGAAACTGCTCGTCACTGGCGCACGACTGCGCCAGGTCTTCGCAGCGCATGACGTCGCCGATCAGACTGTAGGCATGCCAGGTGTCACGGCTGCACACATCGGTGCGCCATTCCGAACAAATGCGCTCAACCGGGCCGCCCAGCAACTCACCGTCGAGCAATGCCGACAGTTCCTCGCCTCGTGCGCGCCCCGGGTCGGATCCTGAACCCGAATGATCTGCCATGACAATCTCCTGTCCCACCCCAACACACATCGCCCGACGACCTGACTGCGGTCAGCGCCCATCCATGGTCACCACCGTTCGCCGACCCGAGTGTCCAATAAAGGTCGTAAACGCAGTGCAATAGCCTCCCGTGCGCGAAAAATCCGGGAGCGCACGGTGCCGATCGGGCAATTCATCAATTCTGCAATTTCTTCGTAGCTCAATCCCTCGATCTCGCGCAACGTGATCGCCTGCCGCAGATCTTCGGACAACGCGTCGATGGCGGCATTGACCGTCATCGCCACTTCCTTGCTCGCCAGCAGCGATTCCGGCGTTTCACCGTCGGTTAGTTCGTTCTCGGTGCGGGAAGTTTCATCGTCGTCGTCATGAGACACACGTGAAGACTCCGTCACCAGCAGGTCGCGTTTGAGTTCACCCAGCGCTTTCTTGGCGGTGTTGACCGCAATCCGGTACAGCCAGGTGTAGAACGCGCTTTCACCGCGGAACTGCGGAATGGCCCGGTAGGCGCGGATGAAGGTTTCCTGAGCGATGTCGGGCACCAGATCGACATCCCGGACCATGCGCCCGATCAGCCGTTCAATGCGGCGTTGGTACTTGACCACCAGCATTTCGAAGGCCTTGACGTCACCCTGCTTGACCCGATCGATCAGCGGCGCGTCAGCGTCGGGGGCGTTGATGCGCTCAACCAAGCTGGGCCTGCCGATCGGGTGTAGGCGGCCGAACCGATGCGGCCGCGTGGGCATAGACCGCACAGCGCAAGGCGTGCCAGTGGGATTCGAGGCCCCGCCGCTGCACCGGAATCCAGCCGCGCCGCAGCGTGCGCCTCGGGGCGTCGCAGCGGAACTTCAGCAGCATCCAGCCACCGAGGTCCAGCACAACCCGCAACTCGCAGACGTCGATCGAGCCTGTCCCGAGACCAGGGTCGGTGACCTGCCAGCGCTGGGTATCCCAGAGCAACCTGATCGGCCAGCGCCGCAGCAAATCGACCGCACCAAGCACCCCGACCAGCACGGATGCCATCAGCAGCACGCCGCTCCAGCCAGGCAACTCGTCATGGCGCGTGACGAGCCAAGTCGCGACTGCCGACAGCGCAGTCGCACTGACCAGCCCGAGCGCCGTGTTCCAGACACCAAAGCGCTGGACTGTCACCTGCACCGCCGACGCCGCTTGCATGACGCCGCCGCGGGGCCCTCAGACACGCTTGAAAACAAGCGTGCCGTTGGTTCCGCCAAACCCGAAGTTGTTTTTGACCGCCAGCTCGATCTTCATCTCGCGCGCCGTGTTGGCGCAGTAATCGAGGTCGCAGTCCGGGTCTTGGTTGAAGATATTGATGGTCGGTGGCGCCACCTGGTCACGCACCGCGAGCACGGTGAACAGCGACTCGATGCCACCCGCCCCGCCGAGCAGGTGCCCGGTCATCGATTTGGTGGAACTGACCGCCAGCTTGTGCGCGTGATCGCCGAAGGCCAGCTTGATGGCATTGGTTTCATTCACATCGCCGAGCGGCGTGGAGGTGCCGTGGGCGTTCAGGTACTGGACCTGATCGGCCGACACGCCGGCGTTCCGCAAGGCCGCACGCATCGAGCGCTTCGGGCCATCGACGCTGGGCGCCGTCATGTGATGCGCGTCGGCGCCCATGCCGTAGCCGATCAACTCAGCATAGATCTTCGCGCCGCGCCGCTTCGCGTGCTCGTACTCTTCTAGCACCATGGCACCGGCGCCTTCGCCGAGCACGAAACCGTCCCGGTCCTTGTCCCAGGGGCGAGACGCGGTGGCGGGATCGTCGTTGCGGGTGGACAGCGCCCGCGCGGCCGCGAAGCCGCCGACACCCAACGGCAACACCGTCGCTTCGGCACCGCCTGCGACCATCACGTCGGCGTCGCCGTATTCGATCAGCCGGCCGGCCTCGCCGATGCAGTGCAAGCCAGTGGTACATGCGGTCACGATGGCCAGGTTGGGTCCCTGGAAGCCAAACTTGATCGACAGATGGCCGGAGATCATGTTGATGATCGAAGCCGGCACGAAGAACGGGGAGATGCGACGAGGACCGCGGGCCGACAGCTCCGCGTGGGTGTCCTCGATCAACGGCAAACCGCCGATGCCTGAGCCGACGATGCAACCGATGCGCTCGGCCTGCTCTTCGGTCAACTCATCGTTGGTCTTCAGACCGGAGTCGCGCACCGCTTGGATGGATGCGGCCATGCCGAACTGCATGAAAACGTCCATGTGTCGAGCTTCCTTGGCAGGGAAGTAATCCTCGACATTGAAGTTCTTCACCTCGCCCGCGAAACGGCACGAGAAGCTGGACGCATCGAAGCGCGTGATGTTGGCAATGCCAGAACGGCCCGCCAGGATGTTGGCCCAACCTTCCTTCACCGAATTGCCAACCGGACTGATCAGTCCGAGGCCGGTGACCACAACACGACGCCGGCTCATTGGCGGCCCCAAAGTGGAACAAGCCCGCTGGTCGTCGAGCAGGCTGGATCAATCGAACATGGCGGGCGGAAATGCATGCAATGAAGGCTCGGACTCAGGCCTTTTGGTGCTTCAACGCGTAATCGATCGCGAGTTGAACCGTGGTGATTTTTTCGGCTTCTTCATCGGGAATCTCGATACCGAACTCGTCTTCGAGGGCCATCACCAGCTCGACCGTATCGAGTGAATCAGCGCCCAGGTCGGCGACGAAGGCCTTCTCGTTGGAGACATCGGATTCGGGTACGCCCAGTTGTTCGGCGATGATTTTCTTGACACGGGATTCGATATCGCTCATGACTCCTCCAGGAGTGTTGTCTGAAACAGCCCGGGATTCTAAAGGTTGCACCATGTCGCCTCGCGGAGGTGGTGCGTGCTTAGGCCGGCCGGGCAAAACCGGGTCGATGGATGGGGGGCGACGGTGGTCAGTTCATGAACATGCCGCCGTTGACATGCAGCTCGGTGCCGGTGATGTAGCCCGCGGCGTCTGACGCCAGGAAGGCGACCGCATGGGCCACATCATCGACGCTGCCGAGTCGGCCGAGCGGGATCTGGCTCAGCAAGGCTTCCTTCTGTGCGGCTGGCAGCGCATCGGTCATGTCGGTCGCAATGAACCCAGGCGCCACGCAGTTGACGGTGATGCTGCGGCTGCCGATCTCACGCGCCAAGGCGCGGGTCATGCCGGCGACGCCGGCCTTGGCCGCGGCGTAGTTGGCCTGACCCGCGTTGCCGCTGGCGCCGACCACCGAAGTGATGTTGATGATGCGGCCCTGCCGCTGCTTGACCATGGGCCGGATGACAGCACGGCTGAGCCTGAACACTGCATTCAGGTTGGTGTCGATCACCGCGTCCCAGTCGGCGTCCTTCATCCGCATCGACAGGTTGTCGCGGGTGATGCCGGCGTTGTTGACCAGCACATGCAGCGCGCCGTGGGTCTTCAGCACCGTCTCGACCGTGCGCTCGACAGCGGCGGCGTCATTCACATCGAGGCAGGCGCCAGCGCACCCCGCAAAGGCGGCCAGCGCCTCGCCAATCGCCAAGGCGCCGGCCTCGGTCGTTGCGGTGCCGACCACCACCAGACCACGGCGCGCCAGTTCGAGCGCGATCGCCCGGCCGATGCCGCGCGAGGCGCCTGTGACCAGCGCCACGCGGGTCGTCGTCTGTTCTGTCGTCATGCCAACACTCCACGCACATCAACCAGCGAGGCCGGATCGAACAGCGCGGCCGAGACCGCCTCGGCATCGATGCGTTTGACCATGCCCGCCAGAATTTTCCCGGGCCCGCATTCGATCAGGTGCCCGATACCCAGGCCACGGATGGCCTGAATGGTTTCAAACCAGCGCACCGGCCCGAACGCCTGGCGGTACAGCGCATCGCGAATCCGCGCCGGGTCTGCTTCGGCGCTCACATCGATGTTGTTAAGCACCGGCATCGCAGGCACCTGGAAAGCCACCGACGCCAGCTTGTCCTTCAGCCGCTCAGCGGCGGGTCGCATCAGGCTGCAGTGGAAAGGAGCAGACACTGGCAGCGGCAAGGTGCGCTTGGCGCCTGCGGCCTTCAGCAACTCGCAGGCCAGTGCCACACCGGCGTACGAGCCGGAGATCACCGTCTGCCTGGGATCGTTGAAGTTGGCCGCTTCCACCACTTCGCCGCTGTCGGCTGCCGCGCTGGCGCAGCCCGCACGCACGGCGTCGGCATCCAGCCCGAGGATGGCTGCCATGGCACCTGCACCCACCGGTACCGCCTCTTGCATCGCCCGGGCGCGAAAGCGCACCAGCGGCAGCGCGTCGGCCAGGGTCAGTGAACCGGCGGCCACGAGGGCGCTGTATTCGCCCAGCGAGTGCCCGGCGACCACCGCCGGTGCCAAGCCGGTTTCGGCCATCCATGCGCGGTAGCAGGCGATGCCTGCCGTCAACATCACCGGCTGGGTGTTGGTCGTCAGGTCGAGCTGATCCTTGGGACCCTCACGCACCAGCCGCGCCACGTCGGTGTCCAGCGCGTCGGACGCTTCGCCCAGCGTTTGCGTGACCGCGGGATGATCGCCCCAGGCATCGAGCATGCCCACAGACTGCGAGCCCTGACCAGGAAAGAGAAAAGCGAACGACATGATCGACATGACAAACAGAAAAGAAACAAACAGGAGGGGACGCGCGAACTGCCTCAAAAATCCAGCAGCACAGCACCCCAGGTGAACCCGCCGCCCACACCTTCGAGCATCACCGTGTCGCCCCGCGCGATGCGCCGATCGCGCACCGCCACATCGAGCGCCAGCGGGATCGATGCGGCGGAGGTGTTGCCGTGGTCGGCCACGGTGACGATCACCTTGTCCATCGACAGCTTCAGCTTGCGCGCGGTGCTTTGCATGATGCGGATGTTGGCCTGGTGCGGAATCAGCCAGTCAATGTCCGCTTCGCTGCGTCCTGATTTGGCCAGCACCGAGCGAGCCACATCTTCCAGCACACCCACGGCCAGCTTGAACACGGCTTGGCCGTCCATTTTCAGCAGCGGGTCGCCGCGCACCTGACCGCCGGCCACGCTGCCGGGCGTGCACAGGATGCCGACGTGTCGGCCATCGGCATGCAGCTCGCTGGCGATGAGCCCGGGCGTGTCGCTGGCCTGCAGCACCACCGCACCGGCGCCATCGCCAAACAGCACGCAGGTGCCGCGGTCATCGAAATCCAGCAGTCGGGAAAACACTTCAGCGCCGATCACGAGCGCCTTGTTCGCCGCACCGGTGCGGATCATCGAATCAGCCACCGTCAGTGCATAAACAAAGCCGGAACACACCGCCTGAACGTCGAACGCAGGACAGCCGGAGATGCCGAGCTTCTGTTGCACGATGCAGGCGGTCGACGGGAAGACCATGTCCGGCGTCGAGGTGGCCACGATGATCAGGTCGATCGACGATGCGTCGCAATCGGCGGCCTCAAGCGCGCGCCGCGCTGCGGCCACGGCGAGGTCGCTGCACTGCTCACTATCGGCGGCGAAATGCCGCGCCCGGATGCCGGTGCGCTCGACGATCCAATCGTCAGACGTCTCGACGCCACGAGCGGCCAGCTGGTCGGCCAAAGCGGCATTGGTCAGCCGTTTGGCGGGCAGATGACCGCCGGTTCCCGCGATGCGCGAAAAGCGTCCCGGTGGGGTGGCTGCAGTAGAGGCTGTGCCGTTCATGCGGTGAGACGGGGCGCCATCATCTTGGGGTTGTCGTTGTCGCCAGAAAGCGAATTGGCCGGCATGGCCTGCAGGGTGTCACGGATGCGATCGTGCACGGCGTCGAGCAACCCATTGCGGGCGGCATCATAAGCCCGGTTCAGCGCCTGCTCGAAGGCGAACGCATCAGCAGAGCCATGGCTCTTGAACACCAACCCACGCAATCCAAGCAAGGCGGCGCCGTTGTAGCGCCGGTGATCGACACGCGCTTTGAATCGGTTCAGCACGGGCATCGCCACCAAGGCGGCGATCTTGGTGAACAGGTTGCGCTTGAATTCCTGCTTGGTGAAATCCGACAGCATGGCTACCAGTCCTTCGGCGGTCTTCAAGGCCACATTGCCGACAAAGCCGTCGCACACGACGATGTCGGCGGTGCCCTTGAAGATGTCGTTGCCCTCGACATTGCCGTAAAAGTTCAGGTGCCCGCTGGCCGCCGCGGCACGCAGCAGCTCGCCGGCCTGTTTGATGGTGTCACTGCCCTTGATCGCTTCCTCGCCAATGTTCAGCAGTCCGACGCTGGGCTGCTCCTTGCCTTCGACCGCCGCCACCAAGGCGCTTCCCATCACTGCAAACTGAAGCAGGTGCTCGGCGGTGCAGTCCACATTGGCCCCCAGGTCCAGCACGGTGGTGTAGCCGTCCCGCTGGTTGGGCATCACGGTGGCGATGGCGGGCCTGTCGATGCCTTCCAGGGTTTTCAGCACATAGCGCGACACCGCCATCAGCGCGCCGGTGTTGCCGGCAGACACGCAGGCGTCGGCGGCGGACACGCCGTTGTCGTCGGGTTTGACGAGATCGACGGCCAGACGCATCGACGAACGCTTCTTGCGCCGCAACGCAACTTCGATCGCGTCGTGCATCTCGACCACTTCAGGGGCATCGACCAAACGGCATCTCGCCCAATGGGCCGCAGGCGACAGCGCTTCGGGGCGGCCAACCAAGATCAAATCAGCTTGCGGATGCCGTGCGAGGAACGCCCGACAAGCCGGCAGCGTGACCGATGGACCGTGGTCACCCCCCATGCAATCGACGGCCAGACGCACTTGGCGACGCGAAATGCCCTGGTTCATGTTGTCGACACAGCGATCACGGTGACGCTTACCAGTTGGAGGGCCGCAGGGACCGAAGGGGCCAAGCACAAATGCGAAGGCCCGGCATTGCAAGTGTGCAGCGGCCGGGCCATCGGTGACAGCGGATCATCAGTCTAGGCGCTGCGGCAGCGCAACGCTTTCGATCGAGCGCGTCAAACGCTCACGCGTCGGCTTTGGTCTTAAAGATCTTCCGGCCGCGGTAGAAACCGTTGGGGCTGATGTGATGACGCAGGTGCTGCTCACCCGTGGTCGGCTCAATGGCCGTTCCAGGCGTGTTCAGCGCGTAGTGGGACCGGTGCATGCCGCGCTTCGAAGGCGACTTCTTGTTTTGCTGGACAGCCATGTGAATCTCCGCATACGTTGGTGGTGGCGCCCGGTGGCGAACCACTGCGGGACGGGCCCTGGTCAGGGCCTGCAGGCAGTTGGCCCGGAGCAAACCGCGGGAACAACACCTGCCGAAAAGCTCATGAGTGTACCAGCAGGCTGCCTCAGTTGGGCAGTGACTTTCGCTTCAGCTCGCCCAGCACCGCAAACGGGTTGGCACGCTCCTCGAGAGGTTGGGCGTCATCCGGCGGCTTCAAGGGCTGCGGGCAGGTCGGGTGGCGCGGCACCAATGGCAGCGCCAGCAGCAACTCGTCCTCGATCAGCTCGACCAGGTTCAGCGTTCGGCTGAGCGCCAGCACGTCTTCTTCACTGTCGGCGTCGATTTCTGCCGCCAGCGCTTCGTTGGCGACGAACTGAAAGCTGCGCTTCGCATGCACTGCCGTGTCCACCGGCTGCAGGCAGCGCTGGCAGACCAGGCTCAACCGTGCATCGCACGCCATGTGCAACCAGATCTGGGGCTCGCCGCCGCGGCGGGCGCGGGTTTCACCTTTGGCGCGCCACTCGACCTGCTCACCGGCGACCGGCTTGGCGTCGGCGTGGGCTTCGTCGCACAGCCGATCCAGCGCCGCCAGCGGCCAGCCGCCCGATGCCTCGCCGCTTTGTTTGGCGAACGCGGCGATGTCCACGCTCAAAGGGTCGAAGTCACGCGCTGTCATGACAACGAGTTTACGGCGAGGGGGATTCGCCGATGCTGCGCCGGGCCCGATGGGACAATCCCGTGGATGCATACGCCACCCCTTCTGATCCTGGCATCGACCTCGGTGTACCGGCGGGAATTACTGGCGCGGTTGCGGCTGCCGTTCGAGGTGGTCGCACCGGATGTCGACGAAGCGGCATGGCCCGCAGAGCCGCCAGCGTCTCTAGCGGTGCGTCTGGCGCTGGCCAAGGCCCGTGCGGTGGCGACGCGGCATCCGCAGGCGGTGGTGATCGGCTCGGATCAGGTCGCCGAACTCGACGGCGTGGCGCTGGGCAAGCCAGGCCATCACGACGCGGCCGTGCAGCAATTGCGCGCGATGCGCGGCAGGCGGGTGGTCTTCCACACCGCGGTGGCCGTGGTGGGCGCCGACCGTGGATTCGAAGCGAGTGATATCGCTTGTGTCAGCGTGACGTTCCGCGACCTGTCGGACGCCGAGATCGAGCGCTACCTGCGCACCGATCGTCCTTACGACTGCGCGGGCAGTGCGAAGGTCGAGTCGCTCGGCATTGCGCTGCTGCAATCGGTCGAGTCCGACGACCCGACCGCGCTGATCGGGCTGCCGCTGATCCGCACCTGTGCGCTGCTGCGCCAGGCGGGGATCGATCCGCTGAGCCACGACGCGCCATGACCGGCACCGTGTACCTCGTGCCCAACACGCTGGACCTCGGCATGGCGTCTGTCGAGGCCGGCGGCATGCCGGATCTGCAAGACGTGCTGCCGCTGGGCGTGATCCGCATCGCCGCGCGGCTGCCCTGCTGGGTGGCCGAGAACGCGAAGACCACGCGGGCCTTCCTGAAGCGGGTGAACGAAGTGGTGCCGCTGTCGCAGCCGGTGCAGGCGATCTCGATCGTCGAATTGACGCGTGCCAACAAGGGCGCAGCACCAGTGCAGCCCCCCAGGCTGGATGCCTTGCTGGCACCTGCCCTCGCTGGCCAGGACATCGGGCTGATCTCCGAAGCGGGATTGCCTGCCGTGGCCGATCCGGGCGCGGCTCTGGTGCAGGCGGCGCACGCCATGAAGCTGCGCGTCGAGGCGCTGTCGGGACCGAGTTCGCTGATGCTGGCGCTCGCCGCCAGCGGGCTGAACGGCCAGAGTTTCGCCTTCGTGGGCTACCTGCCGGTCGATGCCACCGCACGCACGGCACGCATCCGCGAGCTGGAAGCCCTGTCGCGCCGGGCGCAGCAGACCCAGCTGATGATCGAGACACCCTACCGCAATGCCGCTCTGCTCGGCGCTTTGCTGGGCACGCTGAACGGCAACACGCGCCTGTCGGTCAGCTGCGCCTTGACACTCACCCAGGGCTGGAGCCGCACCGACAGCGTGGCCGACTGGAAAACCCGGCCCGCATCGATACCTAACGACATGCCTGCCGTATTTTCCTTGCTCGCCTGAATCAAATCAGGCGGCAGCTGTCAATCGTTGGCGCTCACTCGCTTTGATCGGCCGTGAGCTTCTCGCCGAACAGCGCGGCAACGCGCCGCTTCGGCTTGATGTTGGGCGACAGGCCGCGCGACAAAGCCGCGGTGGCGGAAGGTGCCGACTCCCAGGCGGGTGGCGCGCTGGCGCTGGGTTCGTACGGCCGGTCGAAGAACGGATCGGACGAGGCCTTGCGGGCGCCCTCACCGGCACTGCGGTACGGCGCGCGTGGCGGCCGGCTGGCAGCCATCGGTTCCACGGTGTCTGCGGCGACGTCGATCACCTCGGGCGGCTGATCGTTCACCTCTCGGCGAACTCTCTCCGCGCGCGGCTCACGGCGCACCGGCGCCTCGTCGAGCTCGATCGGCTCCAGCTCGATCTTCTTCTTGATCAGCTTCTCGATGTCGGCGACCAGCCGCGTGTCGCTTGACGACACCAGCGTGACTGCCAGGCCAGACGCACCCGCACGGCCGGTGCGACCGATGCGGTGCACGTAATCTTCGGCGTTGAACGGCACATCGAAATTGAACACCGCCGGCAAATCAGCAATGTCGAGACCCCGCGCTGCCACATCGGTGCACACCAGCACATCGACCTCGCCGCGCTTGAACGCTTCGAGCGCCTTCAGCCGCTCGTCCTGCGACTTGTCGCCGTGCAGCGCGTTGGTGCGCAGGCCGTCGCGCTCGAACGAGCGGGCCAGCCGCGCACAACCGAGCTTCGAGTTGACGAACACCAGCGCTTGGGTCAGCGCGCGCTCCCTGATGATCTTCAACACCACCGCCCGCTTGTCGTCGGTCGCGACGCTGAAAAAGCGCTGCTCGACGTTGGTCGCGGTGGCATTCGGCCGGGCGACCTCGACCAGGATCGGGTTCTGCAGATAGCTTTCGGCCAACCGCTTGATTTCCGGCGAGAAAGTCGCCGAGAACAGCAGCGTCTGCCTTTGCTTGGGCAGGTAGCTCAGGATGCGCTGCAGGTCAGGCAGGAAGCCGATGTCGAGCATGCGGTCGGCCTCGTCGAGCACGACGTATTCGACCTGCCCGAGGTTGCAGTTCTTCGCCTCGATGTGGTCGAGCAGCCGGCCCGGCGTGGCGATCAACACCTCGACACCGGTCTTCAGCTCGGCCGTCTGCGGCTTCATGTCGATGCCGCCGAACACCACCATCGAGCGCAGCCTGGTGTGCTTGGCGTAAGTCTTGACGTTGTTGGCAACCTGATCGGCCAGTTCGCGGGTCGGTGCCAGCACCAGCGCACGCACCGGGTGGCGCGCGGGGGACGCGCTGCTGTTTTCGTGCTTCAGCATCTTCTGCAGCAAGGGCAGCGTGAAGGCGGCCGTCTTGCCGGTGCCGGTTTGCGCGGCACCCATCACGTCACGCCCGTCGAGCACGATCGGGATCGCCTTGGCCTGGATCGGTGTCATCTGCGTGTAGCCGGAATCGGCCACCGCGCGCAGCAGTTTGTCGTCGAGCGCCAGCGTGTCAAAGCGCACCACAGCGGCAACCGGTTCGGCGACCGGGGTGTCGGGGCCGACTTCTTGGGGTGTTTCAGTCATCCTTTGATTATCGCCGCTGGCGTCGGCCATGGAGAATCCTTAAAAAACCGACCCTAGAATGGTTTGCACCTTGGCTGCTCGCGTCAATGCAGCCACCCAACTTCACCCAAGCACCCATGATCCTCGTGACAGGCGGCGCCGGTTTCATCGGCTCGAATTTCGTCCTCGACTGGCTGGCGCAGTCGAGCGAGCCGGTGCTCAACCTCGATGCGCTGACCTACGCGGGCAACCGGGACAACCTGCGCTCGCTGGATGGCGATGCGCGCCATGTGTTCGTGCAGGGCGACATCACTGACCGCGCGCTGCTTGATGCGCTGTTCGCCACCCACCGACCGCGCGCGGTGGTGCATTTCGCCGCCGAAAGCCATGTCGATCGCAGCATCCACGGGCCGGGCGCCTTCATCCACACCAATGTGCAAGGCACCTTCACCCTGCTGGAAGCAGCGCGGGCCTTTTGGCTGACGCTGCCTGAGGCCGAAAAGTCCTCGTTCCGCTTCCACCATGTGTCCACCGACGAGGTCTATGGCTCGCTAGGCCCGAACGACCCGCCGTTCACCGAAACAAATCTGTACGAGCCGAACAGCCCGTACTCGGCCAGCAAGGCCGCCAGCGACCACCTGGTGCGCGCCTGGCACCACACCTACGGGCTGCCGGTGCTGACCACCAACTGCAGCAACAACTACGGGCCCTTCCATTTCCCCGAGAAGCTGATCCCGCTGCTGATCGTCAATGCACTGGCGGGCAAGCCGCTGCCGGTCTACGGTGACGGCAGGCAGGTGCGCGACTGGCTCTATGTGAAGGACCACTGCGCCGCGATCCGCGTGGTGCTGGCGCGCGGCCGCGTCGGCGAGACCTACAACATCGGCGGCTGGAACGAGCAACCCAACATCGACATCGTGCACACGGTGTGCGCGCTGCTCGACGAGATGCGCCCCGATGCGGCCGGCCCGTACCGCCGACTGATCACGCACGTCACCGATCGTCCAGGCCACGACCGGCGTTACGCGATCGATGCCCGCAAGCTCGAACGCGAGCTCGGCTGGAAGCCGGCCGAGACCTTCGAGACCGGCATTCGCCAGACGGTGCGCTGGTACCTGGCCCACGCCGACTGGGTGGCCCGGGTGCAAAGCGGCGCCTACCGCGAATGGGTGGACACCAACTATGCTGCGCGCGCCGCCAGCACCACCTCGCCATGAAAATCCTGTTGTTCGGCAAGAACGGTCAGGTCGGCTGGGAACTGCAGCGCGCGCTGGCGTCGCTGGGCGAACTGGTTGCACTCGACAGCGGCAGCACCGAATGGCACGCCAACTTTGCCGACCCCGAAGCGCTGGCTGCCACGGTGCGTGCGGTGGCACCGCAGTGGATCGTCAATGCCACAGCCCACACCGCGGTGGACAAGGCCGAAAGCGAGCCCGACCTGGCCCGCACCCTCAACGCCACCGCCCCCGGTGTGCTGGCCCGCGAAGCAACGGCCATCGGCGCTACGCTGCTGCACTACAGCACCGACTATGTGTTCGATGGCAGCGGCAGCACGCCCTGGGTGGAAGACGCAGCCACCGGCCCGCTGAGTGTCTACGGCGCCACCAAGCTCGAAGGCGAAGAGGCGATCCGCCGCAGCGGCTGCACGCACCTGATCCTGCGCACCAGCTGGGTCTATGCAGCGCGTGGCGGCAATTTCGCGAAGACGATGCTGAAGCTGGCAGCCGAGCGCGACGCATTGAAGGTCATCGCCGACCAGATCGGCGCGCCCACCGGCGCCGACCTGCTGGCCGATGTCTCGGCGCATGCGCTGCGCCAGCTGGCGCATCAGCCCCAGCTCAGCGGCACCTATCACGCCGTCGCCGCCGGCCAAACCAGCTGGCACGGCTACGCGCGGCACGTGATCGAGCACGCGCGCGCCGCGGGCTGGCCGATCCGGGTCGCGCCCGACGCCATCGAAGCAGTGCCCGCCAGCGCGTTCCCAACACCGGCCCAACGGCCCCGCAATTCACGGCTGGACACCCGCAAGCTGCGAGACAGCTTCGGTCTGCACCTGCCCGCCTGGCAGACCGGCGTCGATCGCCTGCTGGCCGAAATTCTCTGACCCCACCCTCGGACGCTCTCCCCGCATGAACGCACCCCGCCGAAAAGGCATCCTGCTGGCCGGCGGCTCCGGCACCCGGCTGCACCCGGCGACGCTCGCGATCAGCAAGCAGCTGCTGCCGGTCTACGACAAACCGATGGTCTATTACCCGCTGAGCACGCTGATGCTGGCGGGCATCCGCGACATCCTGCTGATCAGCACCCCGCAGGACACACCCCGTTTCGAAGGCCTGCTGGGCGACGGTAGCCGCTGGGGCGTCAACATCAGCTACTGCATGCAGCCCAGCCCCGACGGGCTGGCGCAGGCCTTCATCCTCGGCAGGAACTTCGTCGGCAGTGCCCCCAGCGCACTGGTGCTCGGCGACAACATCTACCACGGCCACGATCTGCAAGGCCTGCTGTCGGCCGCAGACGAGCGCACCACCGGCGCCTCGGTGTTCGCCTACCACGTGCAAGATCCGGAGCGTTACGGCGTGGTCGCCTTCGACGCGAACAAGCGCGCTCGCAGCATCGAGGAAAAGCCGAAGGCGCCGCAGAGCAACTATGCCGTCACCGGCCTGTATTTCTACGACGCCCAGGTCTGCGACATCGCCGCCGACATCAAGCCTTCTGCGCGTGGCGAGCTGGAGATCACCGACGTCAACGCACGCTACCTGGCGCAGGGGCAATTGAACGTCGAGATCATGGGCCGCGGCTATGCGTGGCTGGACACCGGCACACACGACAGCCTGCTCGAAGCCGGCCAGTTCATCGCCACGCTGGAAAAACGGCAGGGCCTGAAAGTGGCCTGCCCCGAGGAAATCGCGTTCCGCTCCGGCTGGATCGACGCGGCCCAGCTGGAAGCACTGGCCCGCCCGATGCTGAAGAACGGCTACGGCCAGTACCTGATGCAGATCGTCAACAACCAGGTGTTCTGATGAGGGTGATTACTACAGCCATCGACGGCGTGTTGATCCTGGAGCCCAGGGTGTTCGGCGACGAACGCGGCTTCTTCTTGGAAAGCTTCAGCCAGCGGGCCTTCAACCAGGCCGTCGGTCACGACATCCACTTCGTTCAGGACAACCACTCGCGCTCCGCGCGCGGTGTGCTGCGCGGCCTACACGGACAGCGCGCGCCGCATGCCCAAGGCAAGCTGGTGCGCGTGACGCAAGGCAGCGTGTTCGATGTGGCGGTCGACGTGCGCACCGACAGCCCCACCTACGGCGAGTGGGTGGGCGTCGAACTGAGCGGCACCAACCACAAGCAGCTGTGGATCCCACCGGGCCTGGCGCACGGCTTTCTGGTGACCAGCGACATTGCCGATTTCCTCTACAAGACGACGGCCTACTACCGCCCCGATGCCGAGTTCGCGATCCGCTGGGACGATCCCACGCTGGCGATCGCCTGGCCACTCAACGGCATCGTGCCCGCGCTGTCGGCCAAGGACGCTGTCGCGCCGCCGCTCGGCGGCTGAGCCGGCGATGGCGCCGACACGCACGACGGGCACCGGCTCGCTGCCTCCCACATGAGTTTTCTGCTGCTGAGTTTCACCGTGTCGCTGCTGAGCACCTTGGTGGTGCTGCGTTCGAGCGATCACCACGGCAGCCTGTCGGCCGACACCGAGATCTCGGGCCCGCAGAAATTTCACAGCCGCCCGGTCCCCCGCATCGGTGGTGTTGGCGTGCTGCTGGCGGTGTTGGCCGGCACGGTGCTGGCACAGTTCACACGGCCAGCGCTGAGCGAGTCGCTGTGGCTGCTGCTGGCGTCTGCGTTGCCGGCTTTCCTCGGTGGTCTGGCGGAAGACCTGACGAAGAAAGTGTCGGCAGCACGCCGGCTGATCGCTGCCGTCATCTCGGCCGCCCTCGCGGCGTGGCTGCTCGACGCGGTGGTTCACCACACCGCCATTCCGGGTGTCGATCCGCTGATCCGCCTCGAGCCCTTCGCCGTCGCACTGACCCTGCTGGTGGTGACCGGCGTGTCCAACTCGATCAACATCATCGACGGCTTCAACGGGCTGGCCTCGATGTGCGTGCTGATCATGCTGATGGCGCTGGCCTATGTGGGTCTGCAGGTGCAGGACCGGCTGGTGCTGACCGCCGCCTTGATCTCGGCCGGCGCGGTGCTGGGCTTCTTCGTCTGGAATTTCCCCGGCGGTCTGATCTTCCTGGGCGACGGAGGCGCCTACCTGCTCGGCTTCATGGTCGCCGAGCTCGGGGTGCTGCTGATCGTGCGCAACGCCGACGTGTCGCCGCTGTTTCCGCTGTTGATGTGCGTCTACCCGATTTTCGAGACGCTGTTCTCGATGTACCGGCGCAAGGTGCTCAAGGGTGTCGCCTCGTCACAGCCTGATGGCATTCACATGCACACCTTGATCCACCGCCGCCTGGTGCGGCAGATGATCGGCGAGACCGCGACGAACCGCCTCACCGCGCGCAATTCGATGACCTCGCCCTACCTCTGGCTGCTGTGCAGCCTGTCGGTGATCCCTGCCGTGCTGTGGTGGCGTAACACCGCGGTGCTGACCGGTTTCCTGGCGCTGTTCATGGGGTCGTACGTGCTGCTGTACTGGCGCATCGTGCGCTTTCGGGTGCCGAAGTGGATGCTGCCGCGGCGCTGAACCGGGGCGCTCGACCCGCGTTCAGCGCGGCTGGTATTCGGGCACGAAGCGGGCCAGTGCCGCGCGCTGTTCGGCAGGCACTCGCCCGGGCTGCGGCTGCGTCAACCAGTGCAGCAAGTCATGCGTCCACGCCTCGGTGGCGTCGTCGTTGAGTCGCGCAATGCGCAGTCTCGGATGCGCTGAGGGCTGCGTCAGGTCGTCGTCGGCCAGCAGCTCCTCGTAGAGTTTTTCGCCTGGCCTCAGGCCGCTGAAGACGATGCCGATCTCGCGCTCGCGGTGGCCGGCGAGGCGGATCAAATCGCGCGCCAACTCGACGATCTTCACCGGCTCGCCCATGTCCAGCACATAGACCTGCCCACTGCGCGCCAGCACCGCTGCCTGCAACACCAGCCGCACCGCCTCGGGGATGGTCATGAAGTAGCGCGTGATGTCGGGGTGCGTCACCGTTACCGGGCCGCCCTTGGCAATCTGCTCCTTGAACTTCGGGATCACGCTGCCACTCGACCCCAGCACATTGCCGAAGCGCACCGCCGAGAAAACAGTCGCCGAACCCTGCGTGGCCAGGTGCGACAGCACCCGCTCGGCGGCGCGCTTGCTGGCGCCCATCACATTGGTCGGGTTGACCGCTTTGTCGGTGCTGATCATCACAAAGCGCTCGGCGCCAGATTCCATCGCGGCCAGTGCGGCTTGGCGTGTGCCCAGCGTGTTGTTCTGCAACGCGGCCCAGGCGTTGTCGTCTTCCATCAACGGCACATGTTTGAACGCAGCGGCGTGGAACACGAGTTGCGGCCGCTGCGCGGCAAAGGTGGCACGCAGATGAGCCAGGTCTTTCACATCGCCCATCAGCCGCACCAGCGGCAACGCCGGGTGCAGCTCGCCGAGCTGCTGTTCAATCTGGTACAGCGCAAATTCGCTCAGCTCATAAAGCACCAGCCGCGCCGGGCCGTAGCGGGCAATCTGCCGGCACAGCTCGCTGCCAATCGAGCCGCCAGCACCGGTGACCAGCACCGTCTTGCCGGACACCAGCTCGGCAATGCCGGCTTCATCGAGCACCACCGGTTCGCGGCCCAGCAGGTCGTCGGGCTCGATAGCGCGGATGCGCTCGACGCGCGCGCTGCCCGATTGCAGCTCGCTCACCGACGGCACGGTGAGCACCGGCAGCGTGGTGGCCGCCGCCAGCTCGATGGCACGACGCCGCTGCGCCGCGGTGGCACTCGGCAGCGCGGTGATGATGTGCGTGGCCCCGGCGATCACGCGCGGATCGCTGAGTTCATCGAAGCGACCCAGCACCGGCGCGCCGGAGATGCGCGCGCCGCGCTTGGCCGGGTCATCGTCGAGCAGCCCGAGCACCGTCCAGCCCTGCTGCGGCAGCCCGGCCACCAGCAGCCGTGCGGCCTCGCCCGCACCCATCACGATGGCGCGCCGCGCCTCGCCGTGGCCCTCGCCATTCGCACCGGTGATCTGCGCACGCGCGTGTTCGTAGAGCATGCGGTAGGCGATGCGCGTCATGCACAGCCCCATCAGGCTGACGATGGGGTGCAAGGCCAGCACCGCGCGCGGCACCTGGTAGAGCTGCAGCATCAACACGCCGGTGGCACACAGCGCGCCCGCAATGCCGCAACTCCAGGTCAGCCGCTTCACCTCGCCAAAGCCCGAGAAGCGCCACATGCCGCGGGGCACACCGGCCACCGCAAACACCAACAGGTACGTGACGACAACGCCGAGCAGCACCCAGCCGTCGTAAGAGGGTCGCTGGCTCCACCAGCGCTCGAAGCCCAGCCGGAACAAGTAGGTGAAGTTCCAGCACACCGCAATCGCTGCGGCGTCGATCAACAGCGTCAGCGGCCGCCGGTGCGGGCGCCAGCGGGCCAGAAAGCGATCGATGCGGTGCCAGACCATAAGCGGCCGATTATGTTGGCGCGCTGGCGGGCTGTGAGGTGCCCGATGCCATCATCGCCTCAGCGGGACCCGCGTCCACAGCGCCCGCAGCGTGGCAGCGATCAGCCGCAGATCGCCCATGAAGTTGGCCTCGTCGACATAGCGCGCCGAGAGTTTCAGCTTGGCCGGCAGCAGCACCTCGACGTACTCGCGCTCGGGGTCCGCCGCGCGCGCCAGCCGTGCCGATTCATCGCGAAAGGCCAGCGATGCGGGGTCGGTGATGCCGGGGCGCACGCTGAGTACCTTGTCGCGCAGGGCTGGTGGATACAGCGCCACATAACGCGGCACTTCCGGGCGCGGCCCGACCAGGCTCATGCGCCCGGCAAACACATCGATCAGTTGCGCCAATTCGTCGAGCTTGGTACGACGCAGCAGCGCTCCGATGCGGGTGATGCGGGGGTCTGCTCCGACGGTGATCTGAGCGGTCGCCGCGTCGGCACCGGCAGCCCGGTTCATCATCGTGCGGAACTTGTGGATGTGGAATGGAGCGCCGTGGCGCCCGACGCGCACCTGCCGGAAGAACACCGGCCCCGGCGAGTCCAACTTGATGGCGATGGCGATTGCCAGCCACAACGGCGACAGCAGCAGCAGCCCGAGGCCCGAAGCGCACACATCGAACAGCCGCTTCACCATGGGCTGTGGCGCGCCCTCAGCCCAGCAGCGCGCGCACCGCGTCGATCACGCGCTGCACTTCGGCGGGGCTCATGCGGGTGTATAGCGGGAGGCTCAGCATCCGCTCGTAGGCGTGCTGGCTGTGCGGAAAGTGCTCGGGCGCGAGGCCGTACCGGTCGCGCCAGTACGGCTGCAGATGCAGTGGGATGTAGTGCACGCTGCAACCAATGCCCGCCGCATACAGCCCGTCGATCAACGCATCGCGCGAGAGCGTCGCGCCATCGGCCAGGCGCAGCACGTACAGATGCCACGCGTGGGTGTCGCCGGGCTGCGGCAGTGGGGGCGTGATGACGGGCAGATCGGCAAAAGCAGCGTCGTAGCGCCCAGCGATGTCGGCGCGAGCCTGCTGAAAGGCGCTCGCCCGCTTGAGTTGATGGATGCCCATCGCCGACGCGATGTCGGTCAGGTTGTACTTGTAGCCGGGCGCGGTGACCTCGTAGTACCAGCTCGGCACCTTGGCAGTAAAGCGGTCGAAGGCGTCGCGGTTGATGCCGTGCAGGCGCATCAGCTGAATGCGCTGGGCGAGCGCCGCATCGCGCGTCACCACCATGCCACCCTCGCCGGTGGTCATCGTCTTGTTGGCGTAGAAGCTGAACACCGTGGCATCGCTTTCGAGTGTGCCGACGAGCCGCCCGCCACAGGTGGTTGGCAAAGCGTGGGCAGCGTCTTCGACCACCTTCAAGCCATGGCGACGCGCCAGTGGCAGCAAGGCCGCCATGTCGGCCGCCAGCCCCGCGTAATGCACCGGCATCACCGCCTTCGTGCGCGGCGTGATCGCGGCCTCGACGTCCGCCACATCGATGCACAAGGTGGCCGGATCAATGTCGACCAGCACCACATCGGCACCCAGGTAGCGCACCACCTCGGCGGTGGCCGTGAAGGTGTGCGTGGTGGTGATGACCTCGTCGCCGGGGCCGATGCCCAGGGCTTCGAGCGCCAGGTGCAGACCGGCCGTGGCGGAGTTGACGGCCAGCGCGTGAAGTGGAGGCTCGCCCGGGTGCGATGCCCCGAGGAACGCGCTGAAATCCTCTTCGAAGCGCCGCGTCTTCGGCCCCGTGGTGATCCAGCCCGACTTCAGCGTGTCGACGACTTCAGCGATCTCGTCGTCGCCGATGTCGGGCAGCGCGAAGGGGATGAAGGGCAAGGCGGCAGGGGTCATGTCACGCTGCCTGCCACGGGTTGACCAGCGCCAGGCCAGAAACCTTCGCAAAGTCGCGGGTGTTGCGCGTAGCCAGCGGCAGGGCATGGTGCGAGGCGATGGCCGCGATCTGCGCGTCCTCGACCGACATGGGCGTGCCGTTGCGACTGCACAGCGCAACGAGGGAGGCGTACACCGGAGCCACTGGCGCGTCGAACGCGAGGTTCAGTCCCTGAAACTCCTGCTCGAACATGGCCTGAGCCACCTCGGACAAGGCGCTGCGCTTCTTGCCCGCAGGCAGCAGCGCGATGCCGAGCAGGATCTCCGCCTGCGTGATCGCGCTGATGAAAAACCGGGTCTGTCGGCCCTGTGTGGCGAACCAGTCAAGCACCACGGGGTCGGGGCGGGGACGCATCAGCTCGAACAACACATTCGTGTCGAGCAAGATACGCGCTGCGCTCAACGGCGGCCCCATTGGGGCGGCGGGCGCGGCACCTGCCGCTCAGGCAGCGGCAGTGCGTCGACCGCGACCTTGGCGAACCGCTGCTGTATGCGTTGCGCGAACGGCTGATCATGCGTTGGCCCCAGCACCGCGCGCTCCAGAATGTCGCGCGCCTGCTGCTCCATCGAGACACCACGCCGCGCGGCGAGCACGCGCAACTCGGATTTCACGCGGTCGTCGATGCTGCGGATCATCAGCGTGGCCATGCGGACTCCATGGAGTTATCAATGAATGCATTGTAATCAATGCAATCACTTTGGGTCATGGGTGTTGACTCATAGGCCTTCAGCATCGCGCAGCGCATCGACTTGCGCGTTGGTCGTCACCACACCGGGCTTGGCTGCAAACGGCTCGAAGGCTGGCTTCGCGATCCAGCACAACACATGCGTTCGCAGAAACGGCAGCGCATTGAACAGCCCATAAGCCGCCGGGCTGATGCGGCAGACACGGCGGCTGATCGGCGGCGCCAGCGTGACCCGCCGGGCCTCGATGCGGCCCTGCGGAAACAGCGCCTGAATGCGGCTCAGCGGCACGCCGCGCACATCGGGGTTGCGCGGGTTATTGTAGGTGAAGTCGTACCAGAGCACGGCGCCGCCGGGCTTCAGCCAGCGCCACATCGCATCGGCCAAGCGCTGCTGGAAAGCGTTGTCGAGCAGCGAGCTGAACACCGTCGATTGATAGACCAGGTCGAAACTGCCATCACCGAAAGGCAAGGCCAGGGCATCGCCTTCGTGCAGCGCGGTGGCAGCCGGCAATTGGCGGCGCGCGGCGGCTGCGCGTTCGGGCAGCAGTTCGTTGCCGACCAGCCAACTCGCATCGAAGCCAAGGCTGGCCAACTCGAGCAGATTGCTGCCGCTGCCAAAACCCACTTCCAACACGCGAAGTTGATCCAGCGGCTTGGGCGCGAAACGCGCCAGCAGCGCCAGCATCACCCGCTGCCGCTCATGTCGCGCCAGCAGCACCTCCGGGCGCAGCGGGCTGTAGAGGTCGCTGGCCGCGCTGCGGGCTTCGCCCTGGGTTGCATGTCGGGCAGCACGTCGGGCATAGCGTTCGGCCACCGCTTTCGGTTCGTCGTCGGGCTCAGGCGAAATCGTCACGGGCGGGGTCGTCACGGGCGGGGTCGTCGGGGGCGCTGTCGTCGGGAGCAAAGTGCAGCAGATCAGCGTCTCAGCGCGTCAAGCGTGTGGCCGCTGCGCTCGGTGTGCGCCGCAGCAGCCACAGCTCGATCAGCGCCCGCCCGAAGCCAATACCGTAGGCGACCTGCATGCAGGTGGTGGCCAGGGCGATGCCTGCGGTGTCGCGCAGCCGGTGCGGCGCTTTCGCGATCACAGCAGCATTGAAGAGCGCCGTCGCGGCATACACCCCGAGCAGCGCAGCCAGTGCGGCACCCGTCAGGTTCGACCACGGCGCCAGCGCAGCCAGCACGGCAACCGCAGCCACGAACGCGAACGGAGCCAAGTGGCGCGGTGATGCGGGCAGCCGGTGCTTTCGGATCACCGGCACCTTCCAGTAACCGTATTGATAGAACTGGCGGAACAGCGCCGCAAACGAACCGCGCGGCGTGTAGGTTGAGCGAATGGCGGCGCTCTGCCAGACGCTGCCGCCAGAGCGCACGATGCGCAGGTTCAACTCATCATCTTGGTTGCGCACCAGCGACTCGTCGAAGCCGCCGAGTCGCAACAAATCCTCGCGTCGCCAGGCGCCCAGATACACCGTGTCGGCCGGGCCGCTGTAGTCGATTCGCCGCGATGCCGCGCCCCCCGAGCCGAAGCGGCTTTGAAAGGCCAGCGCGATCGCTGCTTGCGGCCAGCCTTCGCCGACCGGTCGCCAGGGGCCGCCGACACAGGTGGCGCCGGTTTCGGCGAGCGCCAAGAGGCATTGCGCCACATAGTCGGCCGAGTACGCGGTATGCACATCCATGCGCACGATCACCTCGCCGTGGGCCGCATCGATCGCGCGGTTGAGCCCGCTGGAGACGATGCGCGGCGGGTTGTCGACAAGCTGAATTCGGGAGTCGCTCATGCACAGCGATTGCAGCAGATCACGCGTGCCATCGTCGCTGCGGCCATCGGCGATCAGCACCTGCAGCGCCCAGCCGACCGCGTGTTGCTGCGCGAGCACCGCACAGCAGAAAGCCTTGATGTGCTCTCGCTCATTGCGACAGGGCACGATGACCGAGACGAGGCATGGCGAATTCATTGCGCCACCTCAGCAACCAACGAGCGCCAGCACTTGCGGTGTTCGTCCAGCGAGAAGCGCTCGCGACTACGCTGGATAGCGGCGTGAGCGAAACGCTCGCGTAACGGTCGCTGCTGCAAAAGCTCGACGATTGCCAAGGCTAGCGCAGTCACATCGTCTTGTGCCACCAGGATTCCGGTGCCGACACCCAGGATCTCCGCCGGACCCGTCGGGCAGTCAAACGCGACTGATGGCACACCCAGGGCTTGCGCCTCCAGCAGCACCAGCGGCATACCCTCATAGCGCGACGGCAGCACAAATACAGCGGCGGTTCGGTACTGGGCTTCGATGGCTGAAGTCGGCGCGATCCAGGCCACCCCGTCCGCGATACCAAGCCGCTGTGCCTGCGCCCGAAGCACAGGCTGCAGCGGACCATCGCCAACAATGCGAAGGCGCGCTGAGGGAACTGCGGCACGGACGGCGGGCCAGGCATTAAGCAGGCGATCCAGACCTTTCTGCGCGACATGCCGACCGACGGCCAGCACAACAGAATCAGCCGGCATAGCAGGCGCATCTGCGCGCAACGCCGATGCGTTGTGAATAACCTCGGTGCGCGGGTTGAGTGCCGCGAATCGCACAGCGTCGGCCTGCGTCAGGCTCACCACCGCAGCTACGCGCGGGTACAGCAGCGCGCGCAGCCATTGCCAGGGCATGGAGCGCGCACAGAAGTGGTTGTGGTCGCAGCAGATGGCACGCGACGCAAGATCGCGGCCGAAAAAGAGTACCGAGCAGGCGGTGGTCAACCCGTTGAGGACAACGGCATCCGGCCGCTCGTGGCGGATCAGCATCGCCAGTCGCCGACCGGTGCGCCATTGCGCGCGCAGCAGTCGCCACGCCCGCGGGCCGCGCGGCGCCGCAGACAGAGCATCGGCGGCCAGCACGCGCACGGCTGGCGGAAGGGGATAGCACAGCGCAGCGGCGGGCGTGTCGACAGTCGCGACAGTCACCTCCATGCCGGCAGCCGCCAGGTCCGCCGCGGTCTCGCAGACGAAGCGCTCGACGCCGCCAGCGATGTCCAGCCGCTCGCAGACAAGCATCACACGGCGCGGCCGGGCGCTCATCGTGGCGGCTGCAACAGCTGTTGCACCTCGATGCGTCGGTAGTCGGGCTTCGGCAGGTCAACGCCGCTGGCGCGCAACACCCGTCGGCGCTCGCGCCAAGCGCGCGCCGCGTCGATCAGGCCCAAGCGTACAAGGACCGCGCCCAGGCGACGGCGCACCACGGGCGTCGCTTCCACAGCCTGCTCGGCAGATGGGCCGTGAACCCACTCATCCTGCGCGTAGTCAGACTGTTGGGGCGGCGGCATGCTGCCGGGCTCGCGCAACTTGCGCGCCAGCACCAGCATATAAGTCTCGTGCGCGTTGCACAGATTGACACGGCGGCGCACCTGCATCGGGTCTGCCACCGCCCACCAGTAGCGCCGGTCGGCCTTCATCGCGAACCACAGTCCACGAAGCTCGAAACCACGCGACGGCTGGTACAGATTAAAAAACAGCTCGGGCGAGAACTGGTAAAAGCCGTGGCCACTCAGGTTGTTGGCCGGCAGCGCGTGCAGTACATGGCCGCCGACGCGGCACAGGTCGACGCAATTGCGCCACGCGGTCGGAAAGTCGAACACGTGCTCAAGGCATCCGAAGTCGAGCACGGCGTCGTAGGTACCACGTGCCTCGCCCGAGGCGCCGTCCTGCGGCCACGTCCGGTTCATGTCGTGAATCAGCGTCGCCTGTTCGTAAGCCGATGCGTCG
Source organism: Burkholderiales bacterium (assembly GCA_025352345.1). Taxonomy (GTDB): domain Bacteria; phylum Pseudomonadota; class Gammaproteobacteria; order Burkholderiales; family Burkholderiaceae_C; genus PBB1. The sequence continues at coordinate 31,805 of JANXTP010000394.1, forward strand.
ACAGAGTCAACCGTCGCCGCGCCCAGCCACTGCTGCATCAGCGGCTCGAAGTAACGAGGCGCACCGGCCGTCCGCATCGGCTCGTGCAGCGGCGGTAGACCGCGCAGGCGACGGTGCTCCTCGAACTCCCAGTCCTCGATGAAAACCGCCTGCCGACCGATGCCGATCGTGCGCTCGAACGACACGTTGAGGTCGCGCGCATGTGCGAGCAGGTTGAGGTTGTGAATGTCGATGCCCATGCTCAGCCCTCCGCCGTGCGGCGCTCGGTCAGCATGATGCCAAGCAGCGCGACCGCGATCACCACGACCTCGACGGCAATCGCGGTCCAGGCCAGGCCGCTCGCGCCACCGGCACCGCCTATGGTGGCCGCGCCGGCCACGCCAGCCACTCCACCGACGACCACGCAGGCCCGGTACGCGCGGTCGTAGCGGCCGCTGGCGAGCATCCAATAGCCAACGAACTTCCAGCCCAGCAGCAGCGGAAGCAAGGCACCGAGGACGGCGACCACGTCGGCCAGACGCGCAAGGTCGAGCCCGGCGGCGCGACCTGCCAGCAGTGCGGTGAGACCCGGCCAGGCGAGCACGCCCACCGCATAGAGCAGCGCGCCGGCACACACGCCACCCGCAGCCCAGCGAAGCGCGAAGCGTAGCGCCTCCCCCGGCCCGTCCGCGCACAGCCTGACGATGCGCGGGTAGACGAGCGCGAATGCCGGCTCGCCAGCGGCGAGCACCGCGCGCACGATGCGGTCGGCCATGTAGTACAGGCCGAGCTCGGGCTTGCCGAGCTGCGCCGAGGCTGCGGCTGGCAACGCGAACGAGTACGCAGCCCCGGCAATCGATACCGGCAGCATTCTCCAGCCCAGGCGCAGCCCGGGCCCGAGCTCGGGCGCCGACCACAGCGGCGCAGCAGCCTGCAAATCACGGCGCACCCAGTACCAGCCCAGCGCGGCGAGCAGCACCGACGCGGCGAGCTGCAGCGCGACGAACACCGCGATGCGGTCAGCAAAGGCGCAGCACGCGGCGATCAAAGCCGCGTAGACAGCGAACTCGACGCGCGCCCAGCGCGCCAGTTGCTGGGTAGCCTGCAGGTACCAAGTCGCAGGCCAGCCGAGCGCGACCGCCAGCGCCGAGATCGCTACGGCATCGGCCCACCCGCCGCCACTGCCAATCGCAGCGACGACCAGCCAGGGCCCCAACAGCGCCAGCACGCTGAGTGCGCAGCGCGCGCTGAATACCTGCTGCGCGATGCGCCACAGGCTGGCGGCGTTGGCGTTAACCGCCAGCCGCGTCGCCGCGGAGAGGAAGCCGCCCTCGACCACCGTCGACAGCAGGCCGGACCAGACCAGGATGAAGCTCAGCCGGCCGAACTCCTCGGGCCCGACACGCACGGCCACCAGCGGCAACACCAGCAGCGGCAGCAGCACCCGCAGCGCCGCGGCTGCATAGACCGGTGGCAGCGCGTGCCTCAGCCGTGGAAATCCAGCATCGCTCATGCCTTGACGACGAGCCGCGCGGTGTAGTCCACGCGATGGAGGAAGACTGACTCAGACCGTTCTGCGAAGTACTCGTCCACCGCGCGGCGTGCGCCTTGCCAGTGACCGTAGTCGTCGATGAGGAGCACGCCTTGTCGGGACAAGCGCGGGTAAAAATGCTGCAGTTCATGGCGGGTGGACTCGTACCAGTCGGTGTCCAAGCGCAGCAGCGCAATGCGCTGTGGGCCAGTTTCGGGGATCGTGTCCTCGACCTTGCCGCGAACGAAGTGCATGCGATCCGCAGGATAGCCAGTGCTGCGCAGGTTGGCCTGCACGTCATCCAAGCTCGCCACGGCCCAGAGCGCCGAGTCCTTCAGGCTGCTCTTCAGCCGCTCGGCGGCCAGCGCGCCACTGGGGTCACGATCGTGCTCGGTCGGCTCGCTCATGCCCTCGAAGGTGTCGAACAGCCAGAGATCGCGTGACGTGTCGCCACGTGCCATCAGTGCCAGCGCGGTGACCATCATGCTACCGCCGCGCCAGACACCACATTCAACGATGTCGCCAGCGATTCCGTGGCACACGACATGGTCGATAGCACCGATCAGGCTGGCACGGCGCTCCGGGCCCGTCATGGTGAACGGCGCAACACAGGCAACGATCGCGCGATCGGCATCGCTGAGATCAGCGACCGCCTGGGCTTCGCGCTCGGCGGTGCGGACAATCTCCAGTCCGATCCGGGCCAGAACGGCCTTAGCGAATTTCTTCATGGGGTTGGGAGCTCAATGAGGCAGTAGCCCGAAGGCAGCTCTGACCTTCATTGTGTCATTGGGCTTTTACTGGGGCATAGGCATCAGCATGGGTGGCTAGCAGGCGCGCCCAGTCCAGCTCGGCCTGCGCGCGGCGCAGCCCGTCGGCCACCTGTTCGCGGTGCGAAGCCAGCCAGTCCAGGCAGTCGAGCACGGCCTGCGCACCGTGTTCACGCAGTATTAGCCCATCGAGCCCAAAGCGGCGCAGGAACGCACCGAGGTCGCCTGCGTCGCTGCAGACGAACACAGCGCCGTGGTGCAACAACGTGTACAGCGCGCCAGACTGCGAGGCTTGGCGGTACGGCAGCAAAAACACCACTGGCTGCGCAAACAGCGCGAGCAGTTCGTCACCGGCGAGGTAGCGGTCGGTGACGCCCACGCCAAGCTCGCGCAGCCGTTGCTGTAACCCGGCCAACCCGTCCCACCGGCCGACCACCTGCAGAGCAAGTCCGCGCGCGGACACCGCTGGCGAATGCGCTAAGGCCTCGAACAGCTCGACGCCCTTGTACGACTTGACATTACCCCAGAAGACAAGGGCGCGCGGCACAGCAGCCAGTTCTGGCGGGGTCGGATGCAAACATGGGGCGACCGGCAATAGACCATGCGGTAGCAGTGTCGCTTTGCCGCGAAAGAAGTCTCCGTAGCGGCGCAGGAAGTCATCGCGCGTCGCCACGCTGACAAATATGATGCGGTGAGCCAGGCGTGCCAGCCGTGCCGTCGGCGCGTGCGGCCCTTCTCCGTGGCCGTGCGGAACCGCGTTGTGCAGCGTCAGCACCAGCTTGCCGCGCAGCGGCGCGAGTAGCAGCCACTCAAGAGGCCAGGCCACACTAAATTGCAGGTTGACCAGTTCGGCATGACTGCCGTGCCACAGAACGCGCAGCAGCAGGCCCAGGTAGGCCAGCGCGCCGCGCCAGCGCGAGGCCACCGTACCCGAGATTCCGGCGGCATCGACCGCGACGCCGGGCAGACGGCGCATCGCGTCGAGCAGCGCGCCGTTATAGGTGGTGCGTGAACCGCAGAACCGCACTGTGCGGCCTGCTGTGACCAGCGCTCCGACGAGCTGGAAGTCGTACGGCAGCACCGACGACGCGCCGTCGAGCACGACGATCAGCCGCCCGGCACCCACGGTCAATGGGCCAGCCAGAAGCGGCGGCGCAGCGTGTAGGTCGGGTGCCCGCCCTGGCGCGGACCGAGGTCGACAGCCGGATTGCCACCGACGATGCGATAGGGTGGAACGCTGCGGATCACCACAGCGCCGGCCATGACGACCGCGCCCTCGCCCAAGTGCACTCCGGGCATCAGCATCGCGCCGGCGAAAAGTACTGCGTAGTCGTCGATACGCACAGGCTTGGTCTTAGTGGTGAATGAGGCCGGGTCATGTACCTCGTGGCCCGCCGTATAGATGCGGGCATCGTGGGCGATCGAGACGTGCGCGCCGATCACGATGCCTCCTCGGTTGTCGAGCAGAACACCTCTATTGATCACGGTATCGGCGCCGACGGCAAGCCGACCAATGTGGAAGAAACGAATGCCCCCTTGCAACGTGGCACTTCGGGCAACGTCGAAGTGACAGATTTTGTACAGCAGAGGCCGAAGGCAAAAGGGCAGCAGACCGTGAACGGAATTGATTGCTCTCAATCCGATGAAGTACGTTTGATCGCGCAGGTACTGCAACAGTCGAAGCATCAACCTATTAACCGTTGACTGATATTGGCTAACAAGATCAGATTGTGGGTAGCTTGTAGACGCAGCGCTCTCGAACGGTCGGGCTCAAAGCCTCAAGCCACCACTTCCACCGCCAGCGCGCACACGCCGTCTCGCAGCACGTAGCGTTCGCCGGTGGCAGGGCAGGTGGCGATGCCGTCGCCCTTCAGCGGCAGCGACAGGGGCTCGCCGTGGCGGCTCATCCAGCCGATCTGGCGGGCGGGCACACCGACCACCAGCGCGTAATCGGGCACGTTGCGGCTGACCACCGCACCAGCGCCGACGAAGGCGTGGCGGCCGATGGTGGTGCCGCACACCACGGTGCAGTTGGCGCCCAGCGTGGCGCCTTGGCGGATCAAGGTCTTGCACAGGTTGCTCTCGCGGGTCACCGCAGCGCGTGGGTTGAACACGTTGGTGAACACCACGCTGGGGCCGCAGAACACATCGTCTTCCAGCGTCACTGCGTCATAGACCGACACGTTGTTCTGGATGTTGACGTTGCGCCCGATGCTGACTTCGTTGCCGATGTAGACGCCCTGCCCCAGCATGCAGTCGGCGTCGATGCGGGCACCGGCACACACATGCGCAAAGTGCGACACCCGCGTTCCGGTGCCTAGCCGGGCTCCGGGGTCGATCACCGCCGTGGGGTGGATCAAGCTCATGCGCTGACTTGCCGACCACGCAAGTGCGATGTGCCTGGGGGATTGAAGCGACCGATCATTGCGCAGCGATGGCGTGAGCGTCATGAAGCATGCTCCGTATTTTAGGGGTCACCGCCGCCCCGGTGGGTAAAACCCCCCAACCTAAAATCAACGATCACACGAACCGCGCCCTCATGACCGCCGACCACACCCCTTCCGCACCGCCCTCGCCCGCCAACGCAGCCCCTGCGTTGGACGAGAACCAGCTCATCACCGAGCGCCGCGAAAAGCTGGCTGCGATCCGCGAGTCTGCGAAAGCCAGCGGAGGTGTCGCGTTCCCCAACGACTTCAAGCCCCAGCACCGCGCAGCTGAATTGGTGGCTGCTCATGGCGAGCGCAGCAACGAAGAACTCGAACCCCTGAGCCTCGTCGTCAGCGTCGCTGGCCGCATGGTGCTCAAGCGGGTGATGGGCAAGGCCAGCTTCTGCACGCTGCAAGACGGCTCACTCGGCGCCACCGGCGGGCGCCTCCAGTTGTTCGTCACCAAAGACGCGCTGGGCGACGCAGGCTATGAATCGTTCAAGCACCTCGACCTGGGCGACATCCTCGGCGCCGTGGGCACGCTCTTCAAAACCAAGACCGGCGAGCTGTCGGTGCGCGTGAGCACGCTGCGCCTGCTGACCAAAAGCCTGCGCCCGCTGCCCGACAAGTTCCACGGAATGAGCGACCAGGAACAAAAGTACCGCCAGCGCTACGTCGATCTGATCACCGACGCCGAGGCCCGCCTGCGGTTCACGGCGCGCAGCAAGGCGCTGAGTTCGATCCGCCAGTTCATGGTCGATCACGGCTTCATGGAAGTCGAGACGCCCATGCTGCACCCGATCCCCGGCGGTGCGAACGCCAAGCCCTTCGTCACGCACCACAACGCGCTCGACCAGCAGATGTTCCTGCGCATCGCGCCCGAGCTGTATTTGAAGCGGCTGATCGTCGGCGGTTTCGAGCGGGTGTTCGAGATCAACCGCAGCTTTCGCAACGAAGGCATCAGCGTGCGGCACAACCCCGAATTTACGATGATGGAGTTTTACGCCGCGTACTGGAACCACCACGACCTGATGGACTACACCGAGCAGGTGCTGCGCCATGCGGCACGCGGCGCGACCGGCTCGGCCACGCTCAGCTACGGCGGCAAGGTGGTCGACCTCGACGCGCCATTCACGCGGCTCACGGTGCGCGATTCGCTGGTCGCCTACGCCGGCCTGAGCGCCGCCGAAGCGGGCGACACGCAGGTGCTGCATGCGAAGCTGAAGTCGCTGGGCGAGGAGCCGCCGGCGCACTGGAAGCTGCCCGAGCTGCAGTTCGGTCTGTTCGAGGCGGTGGTCGAGGAACAGTTGTGGAACCCGACGTTCATCATCGACTATCCGGTCGAAGTGAGCCCACTGGCCCGCGCGTCAGACACCGACCCGGCCATCACCGAACGCTTCGAGCTC